>JBBIIW010000599.1:0-1952 GCA_037446305.1 Candidatus Rokuibacteriota bacterium | reverse complement strand
TGCTCTTCCGATCTGGCCCGCGCGCCCGGAGTCCCCCTGCCGTCACTCCACGTCCGGCTCGCGCGCCGGGCGGGCCCCCGCCGCCCGCATCTCCTGCAGAGCGCGCTCGCCGTCACCGGGCGTGACGTCCACGGCCCGCACCGCGTCCTCCAGCAGCACGACCTCGAAGCCCTCCTTGAGCGCGTCCAGCACCGTGGCCTTCACGCAGTAGTCGGTGGCCAGGCCCCCGACGAACAGGCGCCTCACCCCGCGGGCGCCCAGAGCGGCGGCGAAGCCCAGGCCCTCCGGCGTCCGCGCCTGGAAGCCCGAGTACGCGTCCTGCTCGGGGTCCATGCCCTTCGAGGCCACGACCGTGCCCGGCGGCAGCCTGAGGTCGGGATGGAAGGCGGCGCCGGGGGTGCCCTGCACGCAGTGGGGCGGCCAGACGCCGCCGAAGGCCTGGAAGTGACGGGTGCGCTCCGGATGCCAGTCCCGCGTGGCGAAGACGGCCGCCCCGCGGCGCGCGAACCGCTCGGCGTAGCGGTTCAGCACCGGCACGACCTCGTCGCCCCGCGCCACCGGCAGGGCGCCGCCCGGGCAGAAGTCGTTCTGCACGTCCACGATGACCAGCGCGTCGCGGGCGGGGTCGATCCTGAGACTCATCCTCCACCTCCTGGTGCTATTCTGCCAGGCTGGCGGCGAAGGCGTCGACCACGCCCTTCATGTCGGCCGGCGTGAGGGTGCCCATGTTCGACACCCGGAAGGCGTAGCGGCGCAGGTCGCCCTGCCCGGCGTAGATGATGTAGCCGCGGCGCTTCATGGCGTCGTGCAGGGCCTCGTACGTGCGGCCGGGAGGCAGCCGGAAGGTGGTCAGGATGCTGGAGCGGGCGCCGTCGGGGACCAGGATCTCGAGGCCCAGGGCCGCCATGCCCTCGCGCAGGACGCGGGCGTTCTCGGCGTAGCGGGCGATGCGCCGCTCGACGCCCTCGCGCTCCAGCTCGACCAGCGCCTGCTCCATGGCGTGCAGGACCTGGACGGCCGGCGTGAAGGGCGTGTTGTCGGCTTCCTGCTGGACGTAATGCGCGTGCAGGTCCAGATAGACGCTGCGCGGCGGCTGCCCGGCCAGGCGCTCCAGCGCCCGGCGCCGGGCGAGGACGAAGGCGATGCCCGGGATCCCACCCAGGCACTTGTTGGCGCTGCTCACCACGAAGTCGATGCCGTCCTGGGTCACGTCGAGCGGCTCCCCGAACAGGCTCGACATGGCGTCCACGATGACGGCGCGGCCGTGCCGTGCCGCCACGCGGGCCACCTCGGCCACCGGGTTGAGCAGCCCCGTCGTCGTCTCGTGGTGCACGAGGGCGACGTGGCTGATCTCCGGGTGCTCGCGCAGCCGGCTCTCGACGTCGGCCGGCCGGACCGGCGTCACGTGGTCGTAGTGCAGGACGTGGTGGCGCAGGCCGTGGGCCCGGCACATCTGCCGCATGCGGTCGCCGTACACGCCGTTGTCCACCACCAGCACCGCCCGCTCGGCGGGCACGACCGAGGCCAGCGTCGCCTCCACCGCGGCGGTGCCGGAGCCGGTGAACAGGACCGCTGTCCAGCCGGAGTCCGCCGCCAGCCGCGTGAGGCGCTCCCGGCAGGAGCGCATGACACGGAAGAACTCGGGCTCGCGGTGGCAGAGGTCGGGGATCACCAGGGCCCGCCGCACGCTCGGCGTCGTGTTGGCGGGGCCGGGGTTGAGCAGGACCCACTCGCGCTCGGTCATCGGCGGTCTCCTCTCGCGGTGCGCTCTATGATACTGGCACCGCCGCTGCTCGGCCTGGCGCCGTGACGCCCGACCCACCGCCGCTCGCCGACGCCTGGGGCATCACGCCCGGCTACGTGAGCAGCCTCGGCGTGTGGACGCCGACGCCGCCCGCGACCCGTCGCCGGCTCCTGGAAGCCATGGGCGCCGACCCGGCCGCGCCGGGACC
>JBBIIW010000598.1:0-1957 GCA_037446305.1 Candidatus Rokuibacteriota bacterium | reverse complement strand
GCGTGAGGTTCGAGTTCGTCACCGAACGCTTCGAGGACACGGCGATTGGCCGTTTCATCCTCGCCGCTCGGGCGTTCACAGCCGAGGTCGAGCGCGAGAAGATCGCCGAGCGGACGATGCGCGGCAAGGCCGAGCGAGCCCGGGCCGGCCTCGGGGCGGGAGGGTGGCACGACCAGGGCGATCAGGAGCGCGGCCACCAGCGGCGGCGCGGCGAACACGTAGAACACCGCCCGCCACGGCAGCCACTCCCCCAGGAGCCCGCCGAGCAGCAGGCCGGCCGTGATGCCGAGCCCCGGCCCGGCGAACGAGACGGCCTGACCGAGGGCGAGCCGCTCCGGCGGCGTGACGGCCACGATGATGGACCGGTCGTTCGAGAAGAGGCAGCCCTGGGCGGCGCCGGTGACGACCCTGGCCGCCAGCAGGGTGGCGAAGGAGACGGCGAAGCCCGTGGAGACGGAGGCGGCGGCGCCGGCCAGGAGCCCGCCCAGGAGGACGCGGCGCCGGCCGAGGCGGTCGCCGAGGATCCCCGCCGGCAGCTGCACCACCGCGTAGGCGCCGAAGAAGCCGGCGGCCAGCAGCCCGGCCCGCGTGTAGGAGAGCTCCAGCTCCGTGATGATCGGGGGCAGCAGCGCCGAGAAGCCGATGCGGATGAGGTAGTTGCTGACCCAGGCGAACACGAACAGCGCCCAGACCAGGACGTACGGCGGGCTGCCGGACAGGCGGCGGGCTAGGATATTATCGGTCCCCGAGGAGCCGGCGGGCGGTCAGGAACACGTCGCGCAGCATCGGGCGCGTGAGCTTGCCCGTGAAGGTGTTCTGCTGGCTCGGATGATAGGAGGCGATGAGCGCCACGCCATCCGCGAAGCGCGCCACCGCGCCGTGGGCGAACGCCGGCAGCGGGCGGGGCACCGGGCGGCCCAGCGCTCGGCGCGCCCGGAGGTAAGCCTGCCAGCCGATCCGTCCCAGGCCCACCACCACCCGCACGCGGTGGAGCAGGCGCAGCTCCTCGAGCAGGTACGGCTCGCAGTTGGCGATCTCGTCCGGCCGGGGCCGGTTCGCCGGCGGCGCGCAGCGGACGGTGGCCGTCACGTACGCGTCCTGCAGCTGGAGGCCGTCGTCCCGGTGCTCGGACGTCGGCTGGCTGGCGAAGCCCGCCTCCCACAGGGCGCGGAAGAGCCAGGCGCCGCTCTGGTCCCCCGTGAAGATCCGCCCCGTGCGGTTGCCGCCGTGGGCCGCCGGCGCGAGCCCGACCACCAGGAGCCGGGCCGCGGGATCGCCGAAGCCGGGGACCGGGCGGCCCCAATAGGTCCAGTCGCGGAAGCGGGCGACCTTCCGCCGCGCCACCGCCTCGCGGTGGGCGACCAGCCGGGGGCAGAGGCGGCAGCGCACGACGCGGCGCTCGACCGCCGCGAGCGCCTCACTCGGAGACGAGCACGCCCGCCGTGAGGAAGAGGTTGTGCGTGTCACGGACGGTGCCGAACATCACCGGCCCCTCCCCGGCCGGCTCCACCGTCCGCACGGCGATCCACGTGCGCGGCGGCGTCGTCGCGTCGGGCGGCCAGTAGCCCTCCGGAAGGTGGAACGCGGTCTCGAGGAGGTCGCCCGGCGCGAGGTCGGCCGCGGCGACGGGCTCCAAACCGCGGCGGAAGAAGCGGTGGCCGCGCGCCGCGACGGCCGCGTGACCCGTGTCGAGGACGACGCGCACGAGCGGCACCGAGGGCACCGTCTCCACCTTGATGAGCTGGCGGAAGCCGAGCCGGCCCGGCGCCGGCCGCATGAGGACGGCGAAGCCCTTCCCCGGCGTCTCCGCCATCCGCACCGGGCCCTCCGCCGTTTCGATCCAGCAGTCGGGCGAGAGCCCGCGCGATGCGTCCGCCATGCGCGGGGACGATAGACCGCAGCCCCGCGCCGGCGCAAACGCACCCGCGCTCAGCGATCCATCGGGATGAGCGCGAGC
>JBBIIW010000597.1:0-1965 GCA_037446305.1 Candidatus Rokuibacteriota bacterium | reverse complement strand
CTCGCCCCTGACGGGGCCGGCCGAGCGCCTGCGCGAGTCCTTCGCCCGCGCCCGCGAGGGCGAGCGCCGGCTCCGGATCGAGACCCGCGTGGGGGCGTACTTCGACGACAACGCGATCACCCAGCCGGACGCCCACCCCGGCGACCCGGTCGTCCGGCTGCTGCGCGAGCCGGAGCACGAGACGACCGGCGAGCTGTTCTCCCTCCGGCTGGAGTACGCCTGGCTCACGCTGGGGCTCGACGACCAGGGCACCGACCAGCGCTCGAACCTGGCGCCCTTCGACTACCACCGCAACCTCTACACGCTCTCCCTCTCCTGGGCGTACTGACCTCCCGGGGGCGCGCGGGCCCCGAGGCTGTGGGGCCCACGCACCTAAATTTCTTGGCCCGGCGCCCGCCGACCGGCTATCTAGGGCCCGTGCGCGTATCGTGGCCGCGCACGGTGGCGTCCCGCCGCGGACGGGAGGGGGCGGCCGGCGATGGAGCTCAGCTGGACGTCGAGCGACCTGGGGCAGCGGCTGGAGCAGTGGATCCGTGAAGGCGAGGCCGTGCTGCGGCTGCTCCCCGAGCTGTTCGAGGAGTGCGAGCACTGGCGCGAGCGGGCCGAGGCGGGTGAGCGCCGGGCGGCGGCGCTGGCCCGCGAGCTGGAGCACGTCCGCCGCGAGCAGGCGGCCATGGTGGACTCCGTGCAGGAGTGCCTGGTGAAGATCGGGCGTCTCACCGCCGACACCCTGATCGACCTGCGCAAGCGGGTCTGAGCCCCCACCGGGCGGCGGTCCCGCCCGGCGGACCGATCGGCTATCGCGCCGCCCGCACGCGCCGGCGCCACCACCCCAGGACCGGCATCGAACCTTCCGCGGGGAGACGGGCCCCGGACATCACCACCGGCGTCAGCAGCAGCTCGGTCCCCAGCGCCAGCAGCATCACCACCGCCGACAGCACGCCGAAGTGGACGATGGGCACGAAGCTGGAGCCGGCCAGCACCGCGAACCCCCCGGCCAGCGCCAGCGAGGAGTGGACGATGGGCGGTCCCTTGGCGGCCAGCGTGGCCAGGGTGGCCGCCCGGGGATCCTGCCCGGCGCCCAGGTGACGCCGGTAGGCCACGACGTAGTGAACGGTGTCGTCCACCGCGATGCCGATGGCGATGGTGGCGATCATCGCCGTCGCCATGTTGAGCGGGATGCCCAGCAGGCCCATGACCCCGAAGTTGACGAGCACCGGCACCAGGTTGGGCACCATCGAGAGGAGCCCGATCCAGAGCGACCGGAAGAAGACCGCGTGGATGGCGGCGATCATCAGGAACGCCGAGGAGAAGCTGGTGAGCTCGGTGACGGCCATGGCGTCGGCGGCGTTGTTGATGAGGATGCCCTCCCCGGTGAGCCGCACGGTGACGTCGGCCGGGAAGACCCGGGCGGCCTCGGCCCGCACGGCCTCGAGGAGGGCCGCCAGCTCCCAGGAGCTGAACAGGTGGTGGCGCACCAGGATGCTGGCGCTGGCGGCCCCGAAGTCCAGTCGCTGCGCGAGGTCCTCGCCCTCCAGGAGCAGGAGATACTGGGCCACCTCTTCCCGGGTGCGGGGGATCGTCTCCAGCGCCGGGTCGCCGCCGTGCACCGCCCGGTGCATCCGTCGCAGGGAGTCGGCCACCGACAGCGTCTTGTCCACGCCGTCACGCGCCTCCAGGAACGCCTGGAACTCCGCGATGCGCTCGAGGAGCGCGGGATCCTTGAGCCCGCCCTCCCGCCCGGACTCGATGACCACGTGGAACGTGTTGTTCCCCGTCAGGGAGCGCTGGAGCACGTCGGCGCGCCGGCGGACCTCGGAGCCGGCCGGGAAGATGCTGAGGGACTCGACGTCCACCCGCAGGCTGGCCCAGCCGGCCAGCGCGCCCGCCGTGACCAGGCCGGCGCCGGCGGCGATCCAGGCCCGGTGGCGCAGGTCCAGCTCGCCCAGCCGCACCAGCCCCCGC
>JBBIIW010000596.1:0-1968 GCA_037446305.1 Candidatus Rokuibacteriota bacterium | reverse complement strand
GCGCCGGCTGGCCGGCCGGCGCCGGCGCAGCCAGCGGGGCCCCGCGCGGGAGCAGCACGCGGAACGTGGAGCCGCGCCCCTCCTCGCTCTCGACCTCGATGCGGCCGCCGTGGCGGGACACGATCCCGTAGGTCATGGACAGTCCCAGGCCGGTTCCCCGCGTGCCCTTCGTGGTGAAGAAGGGCTCGAAGATGCGCTTCTTGACCTCGTCGGCCATCCCGGCGCCGGTGTCGCTCACCGCCACCTCGACGCCCTCCTCGCGCGCCGCGGTGGTGATGGTCAGCCGGCCCCCGGCCGGCATGGCGTCCACGGCGTTGAGGATCAGGTTGGTGAGGGCCTCGCGCAGCTCGGCGTCGTCCCCGGCCACCGCCGGGATGTCGCCGAGCGTGGTCTGCACCTCCACCTCCACGCCCCGCGCCCGGGGCTCGTCCCGCCACCGCGACTCGGTGATCTTCAGGGCGTCGGCGATGACGGCGTTGAGGTCCACCGGCAGCAGCGGCCGGTCGCGGCGGACCCGCGTGAACTCCTGCAGGCGCCGCACCGTGGCCGCGCCGTCGCGCGCGGACTGCTCGATGATCTGCAGCCATTCCCGCTGCCTCGGGTCCTCCGTCCGGCGCAGCAGCAGCTGGGCCCGGCCCAGGATGGCCGCCAGGAGGTTGTTGAAGTCGTGGGCCACCCCGGACGCCATCTCGCCTAGCGCCCGCAGCTTCTCGGTGCGGACCAGCTGCTCCTGCGCCGCCTCGAGCTCCTGGTGGGCCCGCATGCGCTCGGCGTAGAGACGGGCGCTGCGCAGGGCCAGGGCCGCCAGCTGGGCGACGTTGCCGAGCAGCCGCTCGTCGGCGGCGGTGAAGGGCCGGTTGACGCTGCCCAGGCTGACGAGGCCGAGCACCGCTTCCCCGGCGATCATCGGCACCGCCAGCCAGTACCGCAGGGAGGCGAAGGCGGGCACCGGCGCCACGCCGTGCCGGGCGCACTCCTCCGCGTAGCTGGCCGTGCGCACCGGCCGGCCCGTCCGGAGGACGACGCTCATGAGGCCGACCCCGAAGTCGGGATAGCGCAGCGGCGGGGTCGTGTCGCGGCGGCCGTCCACCACCCGCAGCACCACCTCGACGTCGTCGGTCGCCTCGTCCCGGAGCGCGATCACCATGTTGCGGGCGTCGAAGACCTTGGCCACCTGCGTGTGGATGGCCTCGATCAGCGCCGCCCGGTCGAGCTGCCCGGTCACGGCCCGCGACAGCTCGTGCAGCACCGCCAGCTCGGTCAGCTGCCGGCGGTTCTCCTCGAACAGCCGGGCGTGCTCCAGGGCCACGCCGGCCTGGGTGGCCACGGCCTCGATCAGGTCGAGCTCGCTCTCGGAGAAGGTGCGCGGGCGCCGCCACCAGACGGCGACCAGGCCGCCGATCACGCGGTCCTTGGCCACGATGGGCACGAAGAGCTGGCTGCGGTGGGGCAGGCGCGTGCGCACCTCCAGGGGGATGCGCTCGTCGCTGCCGCCGTCGGCCGAGAACACCGGCCGCTTGGCGGCCGCGCCCTCCGCGTAGAAGGGGTGGCGCCGGATGGAGAGCTTGATCTGCTGCAGCTCGGAAAGCAGGTCGGGAGGCAGCCGGTAGCCCTGCAGCGGGCGGAGCCACTCGCCGTTGGGCTCCAGCATGTAGGCCCCGACGCTGTCGGCGCCGACCGCCTGGGCCACGCGCCGGAGAAAGTGGCGCAGCAGGGTCTGGAGATCGAGCGTGGAGGACAGCGCCCGGGTGACCGCCAGCAGGGTCTCGGTCTCGCGGAGCTTGCGGGCGCTCTGCCGCGCCAGCCGCTCGTACCGCGCGACCGCCTCCAGGGCCACCCCGACGTGGACGGCCAGGCTCGCGGCCACGGTCACTTCCTCCTCCGTGAAGGCCCGGCCGCCGCGGACCACGAGCAGCACGCCCCGGATGGCGGGGCCGGCCGCCAGCGGCAGGGCCAGGGCGGCCCGCG
>JBBIIW010000595.1:0-1972 GCA_037446305.1 Candidatus Rokuibacteriota bacterium | reverse complement strand
CCGCGGCGCCGCGGCCGCGCTCCGCGCAGTGGCCGCAGCGGTGAGCCGGGTGGTGCGCGGGTGACCGCCGAGGCCCATGCCTGACGTCCTGGTGACGGGCGCCACCGGATTCATCGGAGCCAACGTCGTGCGCGAGCTGCTCCAGGAGGGGGCCACCGTCCGCATCCTGGCCCGGCCGGCCTCGGACCGGCGGGCCGTGGCCGGACTGAAGGTGGAGGTGGTCGAGGGCGACCTCTGCGTGCCGGCCACGCTGCCGCCCGCGGTGGCCGGCGTCCACACCGTCTTCCACGTGGCCGCCGACTACCGGCTGTGGACGCCCGACCCCGACCGCCTCTACCGGGCCAACGTGGAGGGCACCCGCGCCGTCCTGGAAGCGGCCGGCGAGGCCGGGGTCCGGCGCATCGTGTACACCTCCACGGTCGGCGCCCTCGGCATTCCTCCCGACGGCCAGCCGGGGACGGAGGAGACGCCCGTCAGCCTGGCCGACATGGTCGGGCCGTACAAGCGGTCCAAGTTCCTCGCCGAGCAGCTCGCGCTGGAGCTGGCCGCGCGCGGCCTGCCGGTCGTGGTGGTGAACCCGTCGGCCCCGGTCGGCCCCTGGGACGTCAAGCCCACGCCGACCGGCCAGATGATCGTGGACTTCCTGGCCGGGCGCATGTTCGGCTCGTTCGACACCGGGCTGAACATCGTGCACGTGCGCGACGTGGCCCGCGGTCACCTGCTGGCGGCCGAGCGCGGGCGCATCGGCCGGCGCTACATCCTCGGCCACGCCAACCTCGCGCTGGCGGAGATCTTCGCGCACCTGGCGGCCCTCACCGGGCGGCCCGCCCCGCGGGTGCGCATCCCCTACGGGGTGGCGTGGCTGGCGGCGGCCGGAATGGAGGCCGCCGCGCGCCTCACCCGCCGTCCTCCGCGGGTCTCGCTCACCGCGGTGCGGATGGCGCGCAAGCGCATGTACTTCAGCCCGGCCCGGGCCGTGCGCGAGCTGGGCCTGCCGCAGACCGATGTGCGCCAGGCGCTGGCCGACGCCGTGGCCTGGTTCGCCGAGCACGGCTACGTGCGCGGGCTGCGGCCGCTGCGCGCGGTGACCCGGTGACCGGGGCCCGGCTCGTCTCCCGGCTCACGCGGCGCAGCCGCTCCAACTTCTACTACGCCTTCCTGGTCCTGCCGCGGGCGCGGCGCCAGGCGCTGTACGCGGTGTACGCCTTCTGCCGCACCGTGGACGACATCGCCGACCTCGGCCCCGAGCGGGGGGCGGACCCGGCCCGGCAGCGCGAGGAGCTGGCGCGCTGGCGGCGCGAGGTGGCGCGCTGCTACGAGCCGGGCCCCGAGCCCGAGGAGCCGATCGCGCGGCGGCTGGCCCAGGCGGTGCGCGCGTTCGGGATCCCGCGCGCGGCGCTGGAGGCGATCGTGGACGGCGTGGCCATGGACCTCGAGGGACGCACCTACGAGACCGCCGAGGACCTCTACCCGTACTGCTACCGGGTGGCCTCGGCCGTGGGGCTGGCCGCGATCGAGATCTTCGGCTACACGGACCCCCGGGCCCGTGACTACGCCGTGCGGCTGGGCGTGGCCCTGCAGCTCACGAACATCATCCGCGACGTCGGCATCGACGCCCGGGCCGGGCGCGTCTACGTCCCCCAGGCCGACCTGCGGGCCTTCGGCGTCACGGTGGAGGATCTCCGGGCGCGGCGCTACACGCCGGCGTTCGTGGCCCTCATGGAGCACCAGGCGGCGCGCGCGCGGCAGTTCTACCGGGAGGCTCGCGACCTCTTTCCCCGGGTGGACGCCCGCTCCCTGGTGGCCGCCGAGATCATGGGCGCCATCTACTACGCGCTGCTGACCGAGATGGAGGCCCGGCGCTTCCGGGTGCTCGACGAGCGCGTCGCGCTGTCGGCGGGGCGCAAGGCGGGGATCGCCGTGCGCTGCTGGGCCGCGGCGCGCCTGGGCGCCGGCGCCGGCCCCCCCGCGC
>JBBIIW010000594.1:0-1979 GCA_037446305.1 Candidatus Rokuibacteriota bacterium | reverse complement strand
CCGGGCCGCGACCGCGACGCCTGGCCGCAGGGGGCCGGGGCTGCCGGGCGGCCGGGGCAGCGTGGCCCCACCTCCCGGGAGCGCCGTCTCCCCACCGGCGAGCGGAACCGCAGGAAATGACTGGCGAGAAGGTTGGCACCGTCGGTGCAATCGCACGCAGGCGATGAGCCTCTGCAGCGTGTGCGCCGCGCAACTCTGGGGGGACGCCCCTCTGTGTGCGCACCACGACCTGTCCGAGGAGGGATGGGCTGCCCAGAACCGGATCATGTGCGACCTGCTCCACCGCGGCGTCGCCCCCTCGCGCGTGCCCGCGGGCCCGGCGGAGGGCATCGAGCGCGCCTGCTCGACGGTCACCGCCGGGGATTCCCCGTTTGGTCCCTGAGCGGGAGAGCCGGGCGAGCGGGCCGACGCGCGAGGCGCGCCGGCAGCACGCGCCGGGCGCCGGTCGGCGAGCGGCCTGAGGGCGCTCACGGTTCGATCAGGTCTCGCAGCCGGCGAAGGGCCCGGTGAAGTCCGACGCGGACCGCGCCCGGCGTCGTCCCGGTGACCCGCGCGATCTCCTCGGCGGTCAACCCGGCATAGCGGCTCAACAGGAGGATCTCGCGCAGCCCTGCCGGAAGGCGCCGGATTGCGGCCTCCACCCGCTCGGCCAGATCGCGGGCTTCGGCGCGGTCCTCGGCGCGTTCCGGGGCTTCCAGCCTCTCCAGGGAATCGGGGTCGCCGGTCCGGGCGAGGTCGTGGCGGCGACGCCAGTCGATCACGAGCCGGCGCGCGATGGTGAAGAGAAAGGCCCGGAAGCGACCGGTCGGCTCGTACGAACCGCGCGATCGGAACACCCGGATGAAGGTTTCCTGGAGCAGGTCCTCGCCGAGCCGGCGGTCGCCGGTGAGCCGCACGAGAAAGGTCAATACCGCCGCGGCGTGCCGTTCGTAGAGCTCCGCGAAGGCGGCGGTGTCGCCGGTGCGGACCCGGGCCATGAGCTCGTCGTCGGTGGGCGTCACGGGCCGACTAGGCCGTCAAAGGGTCCCGACCCCGGGCAGTCGCGGGCCTGCGCCGGCCGCCGCGCCGGCACGCGTCATGGGACAACCGGTGCTCCGCGAGGGGGGCATGGCCGTGAACCAGATGGTCTCATGAGGCGGGCTGGCCGATGCTGTAACACGTCGGACCCCGTTCCGTTTCCGTGACTGCGGACGATGCTGGGAGCCGGCCGCCAGGGGAGGCACGCGCCGGACCGGGCACGGCGTGTGGTCTCTCGGCCGGGGCCCCGGAAACCGATCGGACACCGAGGAGGAGCACGCTACGGATTTCGCCGCCGAGATCGAGGCCTTTCTCGCCAGCTTCTCTCCCGCGGAGACCACGGTCATGCGCCACGCCTTCCGCGCGATCCTGGAGGGCGCGCCGGCGACCACCGCGGACCTTCGGACCGCGAGCGGGCTCCCGGGTCCGGTCGTCGAGGAGGCGGTGCGCCGGCTCCTCGAGCGGGGCACCCTCGTCGCGGAGGCCGGCCGGATCACCGGCTCGCGCGGGCTCTCGCTGACCGAGTCGCCGCACCGTCTGGTGCTCGCCGGGCGCCTGCGCTACGCCTTCTGCGCCGTGGACGCGGTCGGGATCCCGGTCGCGCTCGGGGTCGAGGCCACGATCGACTCGCGCTGCCATCACTGCCGTCGCCCGCTCCACCTGGAGATCCGGGACGGCGCGGTCACCGAGGCTCCGCCCGGACTGACCATCTGGGCCGTGGAGCGGGACCTGACCCGGTCCCTGCGCGCGCACACCTGACCCCTGATCAACTTCTTCTGCTCGGTCGAGCACCTGGAAGCCTGGAAGCCCACGAGCCCGCGGCCGGGTCGCATGCTCGCGATCGCCGAGGCCGCGGCTCTGGGCCCCGTCCTCTGGGGCCCGATGCGCGACGCGTGAGGGGCCAGCGCGATCCGGAGCCCGCGGCGGCCCGCCGCGTCGGCGTGCCACCGCCGATGCGGGGC
>JBBIIW010000593.1:0-1982 GCA_037446305.1 Candidatus Rokuibacteriota bacterium | reverse complement strand
GCGAGCGATGGCGCGCGGACGGTTGCTGTTCGTGGTGGCGGACAGCGAGACGCGGCTCTACGAGTCCCTGCGGAAGTCGTTCGCCGACGAGGACAGCGTGGAGATCGTGCTCGACCGCCGCCGCGGCGACCGCCGGCGGGACAGCCTCCCGGTGACCGAGGAGCGGCGGCGCGGGCCGCGGCGGACCCATGACATCGCCAACGACCTGCGCCGCATCGGCTGGGCGGTCGTGCGCCGGCCGGCCGGGTAGCCGGCTCAGGCCAGCGGCGCCACCCCCAGCGTCCTCGCGATCGCGTTGACCTGCTCGAGCAGCACGGGCGAGAGGGGGATGCCCTCGCGGCGGCGGCGCGCCTCGCACTCCGCCTCGGGTTCCCCGGCCACGTAGATGCGGTCGTGGCCCTCGGCCGCGGGCGAGGTCTTGAGCGCCTCGAACATGTCGTCCATGTCGCGCTTGAAGTCCTCCAGCGGGCGGAAGCGGGCTGGATCGATGGCCACGAAGCAGTGCCCGACGTCGTGGGTGCGGCGCTCCACGCCGCCCCGGCGCCAGAAGACGTCGCCGTACACCGCCCCGGGCAGCACGCCGGACAGGATGTCCACCATCACGCCCAGCCCGTAGCCCTTGTGCCCGCCCTGTTCCCGGCTGCCGCCGAGCGGGGAGAGCAGGCGGTGCTGCATGGCCACGAAGGGGTCCGTCGTCGGGGCGCCGGTGTCGTCCAGGGCCCAGCCGGGCGGGATGGGGCGCTTCCACCGCGTGGCCAGCCGGATCTTCCCCACGGCCACGGTCGTGGTCGCCATGTCGAGGACGAACGGCGCGTGCCGGCCGGCCGGGGCAGCGAAGGACAGCGGGTTCGTGGAGAGCATCGCCCGCCGCCCGAACGTCGGCACCATGGCCAGGTACGCGGAATTCGTCGTGCTGATCCCGATCATGTCGTGGGGCAGGGCCATCATGGAGTAGTTGGCGGCCGCCCCGTAGTGGTTGGAGTTGCGGACGGTCACGATGCCGATGCCGTAGGTCCGCGCCTTGGCCACCGCCCGCTCCATGGCCAGCGTGGAGACGTAGTGTCCGAGTCCCTTCCGGCCGTCCAGGAGCGCGGTGGCCAGCTCGTCACGCACGACCACGGGCTCGGCGTCCATGGCCACGTACCCGCCCTGCCACCACTCGTGGTAGCGCGGCAGCATGTCGATCCCGTGCGAGTCCACGCCCCGCAGGTCCGTGCGGACCATCAGGGCGGCGGTCAGCTCGGCCGGGCGCGGCGGCATCTTCATGGCCGCCAGGACGGCGACGATGAACTCGGTCAGGCGGGTGTGGGTGACGACGACGCCCTCGGCCATGTCGGTCTCCTTCCACAGGGCATGGGCACCCGGGCTGGCGCCCGCCCATGCCCCGCCGCGATCCCGGCACGCGGTCGATCGGAGGCGCCGCGCGTGCGTCCCCCGACCCGCGCCGGACTCCCCGTCCTGCTCCGGACCCCCGGGCGGCTACAGGCCCGTGATCCGGATGCCGGCGTTCTTGATCTTGTAGCGGCGGTTGATGGTGGCCAGGACCGCGGTGATCCCCTCCAGCGGGCCGGCGTTGCCGAGCCGGCCGACGTCGATGGCGCGCAGGCCGAGCGCGGCGCCCAGCTCGCCCACCGCCTCCTTGGCCGCCGCGTCGTCGCCGCACATCAGCAGGTCGCAATCGATGACGTGCTCGGCCGCCGCCAGCTCGGCCGCCGCGATGTGGTGGAAGGCGGCGACCACCCGGGCCCCGGGCAGCAGGGCCTGGACCTGCTCGGCCGAGGAGCCGATGGCCGGCGGCGTGAACAGCCGCGGCCCCCCGAAGGAGAGGGACACCACGGTGCTGACGACCACCTTGTCGCGGCAGGCCCCGGCCAGCGCCGGCAGCGTGACCTCGAGGCCCTCGGCCGGCAGGGCGACGACGACGATCTCCGCGCGCGCCGCGGCCTCGGCGTTACTGGCGCCATCCACGCGGGCGCCGGGGG
>JBBIIW010000592.1:0-1986 GCA_037446305.1 Candidatus Rokuibacteriota bacterium | reverse complement strand
CAGGCAGCGGGCCAGGAACCACTCGGCGCTCCAGCGGCCCAGCCCCCGCAGGGCCGTCAGCCGGGCGATGACCTCGGCGTTCGGGGCCGCCCGCAGGACGGCGAGGTCGAGCTGCCCGCCGGCCAGCGCCCGGGCCACGCCCCGGATGGCCCGGGCCTTGGCGCCCGAGAACTGCATCGCCCGGAGCGTCCGAAGATCGGCGGCCGCCAGGTCGGCGGGCCGGGGGAAGGCGTGGACGACCTCGCCGCCGATCGCGGCCGGCCGGCCGTAGCGGCGCACCAGCCGGGCCCGCAGGGTGAAGGCGAACGAGAGATTGACCTGCTGGGCACAGATGGACCCCACCAGCATCTCGAGCGGCGAGGGGGCCAGGGTCGGCCGCAGTCCGTAGAGACGTTCCACCAGGGGCGCGAGCGTGCGGTCGCCCCGGGCGAACCGGTAGAAGCCGGCCAGGTCGAAGTCGAGCCCGAAGACCGCGCGCACCTCCTGCACGACGCGGTCGCGCACCGCCGGGCTGCGGGCGCCGGGCACGTGCACGTGCAGGCGCACCGCGTCCACGGGGCCCTCCCAGCGCACCTCGTACGGGAGGAGCCGGTCCGTCCCCGCCAGCACGCGCCGGAACCGGTCGGGCGTCACCCGGTTGGCGGGGTCCTCGCCCCAGAGGTGGTACCGGGCGAGCGTGGCGGCGACGTCGAGTGGGCCCTCGGGAACCAGGACGATCTTCATCGGCTGGTCACGCGGGCGTGTAGTGTATCAGACGCCCGCGGGGCCGGTCAGCGCTCCAGGTGGTAGGGAACGTCGGTGACCACGACGTTCTTGCGGAAGAGCAGGGCGCCCTTGATGAGCAGCGCCGTCTGGTTGTGCAGCAGCTGCTGCCACCAGCGGGCGGCGATGAACTCCGGGATGACGATGGTCACCACGTGGCGCTCGCCCCCGGTCTGCAGGTGGTCGATGTAGTCCAGCAGCGGCCCCAGCAGCGAGCGGTAGGGCGAGGTCAGCACGATGAGCGGCACGCCCAGCCCGTGCTTGCCCCACTTCTCCTCCAGCCGCCGGGTGCGCTCCGGGTCCAGCTCCACGTAGACGGCCTTGGCTTCGGGCGACAGCGTCCGGGCGTACTGCAGCGCCTCCACCACGCCCCGGTGCAGGTCGCCGACCAGGACCAGCACCGTGTGGCGGAGCGGCGGCGGGCCGCCGTACCCCTCCAGCGAGAGCTGCTCGGCCACGCTGGCGTAGTGGGTCTTGATGGTCACGAAGGTCGCCACCAGCAGGGCGATCAGCGCCACGACGATCCAGGCGCCGTCGGCGAACTTGGTGGCCGCCACCACGACCAGGACCACGGCGGTCGTGCCCGCGCCCACGCCGTTGACGAGCGAGCGCCACCACCACCCGCGCGGGCGCCGGGCCAGCCAGCGGCGCACCATGCTGGCCTGCGAGAGGGTGAAGGAGGTGAAGACCCCCACGGCGTAGAGCGGGATGAGGGCGTGGGTGCTGCCGTGGAAGACCACGATCAGGACGGCGGCGGTGACGGCCAGGATGAGCACCCCGTTGGAGAAGACCAGGCGGTCGCCCCGGTTGCTGAACTGGCGCGGCAGGTAGCCGTCGCGGGCCATGAAGTAGGCCAGGCGCGGGAAGTCGGCGAAGGCCGTGTTGGCGGCCAGGACCAGGATCAGCATGGAGACGATCTGGATGTAGTAGTAGGGCAGGCCGCCGCCGAAGATCTGCCAGGCCAGCTGCGAGACGACCGTTTCCTCCTCCCGGGGCACCACGCCGTACACGGAGGCCAGGGCTGTCACGCCCAGGAACAGCGTCATCATGATGGCGCCCAGCATCGCCAGCACCGTCCGGGCATTCCGCACCTCGGGCGGCTTGAAGGCCGTCACCCCGTCGGCCACGGCCTCGATGCCCGTGAGGGCGACGGCGCCGGAGGCGAAGGCCCGCAGCACCAGGAACGCGGTCAGCGGGGCGGCCTCCGCCGCCGGCGGCGCCGCC
>JBBIIW010000591.1:0-2002 GCA_037446305.1 Candidatus Rokuibacteriota bacterium | reverse complement strand
GCCACGGCCGGGCCGCGGTGGAGCGGGCGTGGTCGGAGTACAACCACCACTGGGCCGGCCTGTTCGTGCTCCTCATGGGCGGCCTGGCCGTGGCCGAGCGCCTGGGACTGCGGCAGGGCCGCCACTGGCCGCTGGTCCTGCTCGGGCTGGCCGCCTTCGTCGCCGTGCGCGGGGACCCGCGGGCCTGGCCGCTGGGCCCGGCCGGCTTCTGGGAGAGCATGGTGCTGCCCGACGTCCTCCAGCACCGGCTGTTCGTGGTGCTCATCGTCGGCTTCGCCGTCTTCGAGTGGGCCGTGCGCACCGGACGGCTGGCGCCCCGGCCGTGGGCCTGCGCATTTCCGCTGCTGTGCGCCGGCGCCGCCGGCCTGCTCCTCACGCATTCCCACGGGCTGGACGACCTGAAGGCGGAGTTCCTGACCGAGGTCACGCACGTGCCGCTCGGCATCCTGGGCGCGGTCGCCGGCTGGGCGCGGTGGCTCGAGGTGCGCCTGCCCGAGGCCGGCGGCGCGCCCGGCTGGATCTGGCGCGCCTGCCTGCTGGCGGTGGGCGTCCTGCTGCTGACGTACCGGGAAGGATGAGCCGATGATCGCGGGCCGGGCCAGCGAGCAGGGGACGAGCCGCTACGCAGCCCGCCTCGCCTCCACCATCCCGCCGGCCCACTGGCGGCCGCTGCCGGGCGTGGGGCGGCTGGCCAGCGTGGGGATCGGGACCTACCTGGGGCGCGAGGACGCCGCCACCGACGCCGGGTACCGGCGGGCGGTCGGGCGGGCGCTCGAGCGCGGCCTGAACGTCGTGGACACGGCCGTGAACTACCGGCACCAGCGCAGCGAGCGGGTGATCGGCGAGGCGCTGGCCGACCTCATCGCGCGGGGGGCGGTGCGCCGCGACGAGGTGGTGGTGGCCAGCAAGGGCGGCTACATCCCGCTCGATGCCGACGTCGCCGCCGACCCGCGCGCCTACATCACGGAGACGTTCCTGCGCCCCGGCATCATCCGGCCCGAGGACGTGGTGGGCGGCGCCCACTGCATGACGCCCCGCTACCTGCGCGACCAGATCGAGCGCAGCCGGCGCAACCTCGGCCTGGAGACCATCGACATCTACTACCTGCACAATCCCGAGAGCCAGCTGGAGGAGATCGAGCGGCCGCAGTTCCTGGAGCGCCTGCGCCACGCGTTCCTGGCCCTCGAGCAGGCGGTGGCCGAGGGCAGGATCGGCTGCTACGGCACCGCCACCTGGAGCGGCTACCGGCAGCCGCCCTCGGCGCGCGACTACCTGTCCCTCCCGGAGGTCGTCGGGGTCGCCCGGGACGTGGCCGGCCCCGACCACCACCTGCGCGTGATCCAGCTTCCCTACAACCTGGGCATGACGGAGGCGTTCACGCGGGCCAACCAGTCCGTGGGGGGCGAGATGGTCCCGGCGCTGGAGGCCGCCCGCCGCCTGGAGATCTACGTGATGGCCTCGGCGTCCGTGCACCAGGGCCAGCTCACACGGAACCTGCCCGGCGTGCTGGCCGAGTACCTGCCGGGGCTGGCCACCGACGCGCAGCGGGCCCTGCAGTTCGTGCGGTCCACGCCGGGCGTCGGCACCGCCCTGGTGGGGATGAAGAGCGTGGCCCACGTCGACGAGAACGCCGGGGTGGCGGCGGTGGCGCCCATGGACTGGGCCGACTTCGCCCGGCTCTTCACGCCGTCATGAGCCGCCCGGAGGAGCCGGTGACGGTGCGCCGCATCCACCACGTCGGCATCGTGGTCGCCCGGCTGGAGGAGGCCGCGCGCTTCTATCGCGACACGCTGGGCCTGCCGCTGCTGCAGGAGGCGACGCTTCCCGACCAGGGGGTGCGGGCGGCCCTGCTCGGCGCCGGCGAGAGCGAGATCGAGCTGCTGGAGCCCCTGGACGCCGGCACGGGCGTCGGCCGGTTCCTGGCGCGCCGGGGCGGCGGGCTGCACCACCTCTGCTTCGACGTCCCGGACGTCGGCCGCGCGGTGCGGGCGCTGGATCGGCG
>JBBIIW010000590.1:0-2020 GCA_037446305.1 Candidatus Rokuibacteriota bacterium | reverse complement strand
ATCGGCGTGCTGGCGGTGGCCCGGCGCGCGCGGCGCATCGACGACCGGGCCCGGCGCCTGCTCGGCATCCTGGCCGACCGGGCGGCGGTCGCCCTCGAGCACGCCCGCCTGGAGATGGAGGCCCGCGAGCTGGCCGACGTCGTCCGGCGCATCGGCGAGGGCGTGGTGGTGACCGACGCCGAGGACCGCATCGTCTTCGCCAACCGCGCCTTCACCCGGATGGTGGGCGCCGACGGCGAGGAGCTGACCGGCGCCCGCTGGACGGCCTTCCTGTCCACCGCCCAGGACGCGGCGGCCCTGGCCGCGCGGATGCGCCAGCCGTTCTTCCAGGGCGAGCTGCTGCTCATCACGCGGACGGGGGAGCCCCGCCCGGTGCACCTCACGCTCTCCAGCGTCGAGCGGGGCCCGGGGCGGGTGGAGCGCGTCGGCGTCTTCCGCGACATCAGCCCGGAGCACGAGCTGCGCTTCCGGGTCATCCGGGAGCAGAAGTTCCGCACGCTCGGCTCGCTGGCCGCCGGCGTGGCCCACAACATCAACAACCGCCTGACGCCGGTCCTGGGCTGGACCGAGATGCTGCTGGAGCGCCTGGCGGCCGGCGAGAGCATCCCGGCCGGCGAGCTGACGCACGCCCTGAAGGTCATCAACCAGGGGGCCGCCGACAGTGTGGGCACCGTGCGCCGGCTGCAGGAGTACTCGCGGCCGGCCCGCGTGCGCGGGCCGGAGGCCGTGCAGCTGCGGGAGATCGTCGAGCAGCTCCTGGCCCTCACCCGGCCGCAGTGGGACAACGAGGCGGCCCGCCGGGGCGTCCGCTACGAGATCGACCTGCGGATCGAGCCGGCCCCGCCCATCCTGGCCGTGGCCAGCGAGGTGCGGGAGGCCCTGCTCAACATCCTGGAGAACGCCCTGGCGGCCATGCCCGACGGCGGCCGCCTGACCATCGAGATCGGCCGCGACGGGGAGGGCGCACGCCTGGCCGTCACCGACACCGGGCGCGGCATGAGCCCGGACGTGCAGCGCCTGGTCTTCGAGCCGTTCTTCACCACCCGGGCCGCCGAGGGCGGCACCGGCCTGGGCCTGCCGCTGGCCCAGGAGATCGTGCAGCGCTACGGCGGCAGCATCGGGCTGCAGAGCCGGGAGGGCGTGGGCACCACGTTCACGCTCCGGTTCCCGGCCATGGCCGGCGCCGCCGCCCGGGCGCCGGTGTTCATCCCGGTGCTCGAGCCGCTCCGGATCCTGGCGGTGGAGGACGAGCCGGAGGTGCTGGACCTGGTGCGGGCCATGCTGACCCACGCCGGGCACGCGGTGGTCACCGCGGCCTCGGGCCCGGAAGCGCTCCGGGTGGCCGACCGGGAGCCGGTGGACGTGGTCGTCACCGACCTCGGCATGCCGGGGATGACCGGGCTGGCCCTGGCCGCCGAGATCAAGCGGCGCCGCCCGGTCCCCGTCGTGCTGCTGACCGGGTGGGCGCAGGAGCTGGATGCCGGCTCGGCGGAGCCGGTGGACGTCGTGCTGGCCAAGCCCTTCTCGCGGGAGAAGCTCATCGAGGCGCTCGCGCGCGCCGTCCCCGACCGCGTCAAGTCCTGACCGGGGGCCGGTCAGGTCAGCAGGAGGGCGAAGAGCACCAGGGCGAGCAGGAGGCGGTAGACGACGAAGGGCGTGAGCGAGCGCCGCTTCAGGTAGGCGACCAGAAACCAGACGGCGGCCCAGCCGGCGATGAACGCGGCCAGCACGGCGGCCAGGAGCGGGCCGGCCATGTCGGCGGGGCCCTCGCGCAGCACGCGCGCCGTCTCCAGCGCTCCGGCCGCGGCCGTCACCGGGATGCCGAGGAGGAACGAGAACCGGGCGGCGGTGGCCCGGTCCAGCCCGCCGAGCAGGCCGGCGGTGATGGTGATGCCCGAGCGCGAGGTGCCGGGGACGAGGGCCAGCGCCTGCGCGCAGCCGATGGCGAGGGCCTGCCCCACGCCCACCGACTCCAGCGGGTCCCGCCGGCCGGGCTGCGGCGGGCGCGCCCGCCGGTCGG
>JBBIIW010000589.1:0-2022 GCA_037446305.1 Candidatus Rokuibacteriota bacterium | reverse complement strand
CGGCGCGGCGGCCCCTGCCGTCGCGGTGCGCTCGAGCGCCACCGCCGAGGACCTGCCCGAGGCGAGCTTCGCCGGGCTGCACGAGAGCTATCTCGACGTCCGGGGAGAGGAGGAAGTGCTGGCTGCCTGCCGGCGCTGCTTCGCCTCCCTCTTCACCGACCGCGCCATCGCCTACCGGGCTCACCACGGCTTCGACCACCTGGCCGTGCGCCTGTCGGTGGGCGTGCAGCGCATGGTCAGCGCCGGCAGCGGCGCGGCCGGGGTGCTGTTCACCCTCGACCCCGACAGCGGCTTCGCCAACGTCGTGCTCATCAACGCGGCCTGGGGGTTCGGGGAAGCGCTGGTGCAGGGGCAGCTCGATCCCGACGAGTTCTGGGTCTTCAAGCCGACCCTGGCCCGCGGCCGGCGAGCGATCCTCAAGCGGGTTCTGGGGCGCAAGGACTGGAAGCTGGTGGGAGCGCCGGGCGGCGGGCTCCGCCGCGTGGACGTGCCCGACGACGACCGCCGGCGGTTCAGCCTGACCGACGAGGAGGTGCTCGAGCTGGCCCGGGCGGGCGTCGCCATCGAGCGGCACTACGGCCGGCCGATGGACGTGGAGTGGGCCCGCGACGGCGAGGACGGCCGCCTCTACGTCCTGCAGGCTCGCCCGGAGACCGTCCACGGGGCGGCCCGGCCTGCCGTCGTCGACGTGTTCGTCCTCCGGCCCGGCCCCGAGCACCCGCGGCTGGTCACGGGCAAGGCCATCGGCCAGGGCGTCGGGGTCGGGCCGGCCCGTCGCCTGGATGACGCCCGGCAGCTCGAGCGTTTCCAGCCGGGCGAGGTGCTGGTGGCGCCGCAGACGGATCCTGACTGGGAGCCGATCATGAAGCGGGCGGCGGCCGTCGTGACCGATCGCGGCGGCCGGACCTGCCATGCCGCCATCGTCAGTCGCGAGCTCGGCGTGCCGTGCGTGGTGGGCACCGAGCGGGGCACGCGCGTGATCGAGGACGGCGCCACGGTCACCGTCTCCTGCGCCGAGGGCGAGACGGGCGTCGTGTACCGGGGACGGGTGCCGTTCGAGCGGCGCCCGGTGGACCTGGCCGGGCTGCCGGCCACGCGGACCCGGATGCTGCTCAACGTCGGCAATCCGGACGAGGCCTTCCGCCTGGCCGCGCTCCCCAGCCAGGGGGTGGGACTGGCCCGGATCGAGTTCATCATCGCCAGCCGCGTGGGCGTCCACCCGCTGGCGCTGCTCCACCCCGAGCGCGTGAGCGATCCCGAGGCCCGGGCCGCGATCGGCGCCCTGGCCGGCGGCGAGCCCGGGCGGTACTTCGTGGACCGGCTGGCCGAGGGCGTGGCCATGATCGCCGCCGCCTTCTACCCCCGCGAGGTCATCGTGCGGCTGTCCGACTTCAAGTCCAACGAGTACGCGGGGCTGCTGGGCGGCCGGGACTTCGAGCCGGCAGAGGAGAACCCGATGCTGGGCTTCCGCGGCGCCTTCCGCTACTGCCACCCGCGCTACCGGGAGGCCTTCGACCTGGAGTGCCGGGCCATGCGCCGCGTGCGGGCCGACATGGGCCTGGACAACGTCAAGCTCATGGTGCCGTTCTGCCGGACGCCGGAGGAAGGGCGGCGGGTGCTGGAGGCCCTGGCCGAGCACGGTCTGCGCCGGGGCGCCGACGGGCTCGAGGTGTACGTCATGTGCGAGCTGCCGTCCAACGTCATCCGGGCCGCCGAGTTCGCGGCCCTGTTCGACGGCTTCTCGATCGGCTCCAACGACCTGACCCAGCTCGTGCTCGGCGTGGACCGCGACTCGGAGCTGGTGGCGCCGGTCTTCGACGAGCGGGACCCGGCCGTGCTGGCCATGGTCGGCCAGGTCATCGCGGCCGGCCGGCGGGCGGGCGTCAAGGTCGGCATCTGCGGCCAGGCGCCGAGCGATTACCCGGAGTTCACGCGCTTCCTCGTCCGCTGCGGCATCGACAGCATCTCGCTGAACCCCGACGCGCTGGTCCGGGGCCTCGAGACGGTGGCCGCCGCCGAGGC
>JBBIIW010000588.1:0-2025 GCA_037446305.1 Candidatus Rokuibacteriota bacterium | reverse complement strand
CGACCGTGAACCGGTCGGTCGAGCGGCGGGCGGCGGCGGCCACCAGGCGCAGCAGGGCGCGGCGCCCGGCGTGCAGGCTCTCGCTCTCGGCGGCGCGGAGATCGGCGTCGCGGCGGACGACGTTGTAGCCGTCGATCAGCCAGCGCACCGCGCGGGGTCAGGCGATCCGGATGACGCCCGGCTCCACGACCTTGAAGCGGGTGGCGACCTCCGGGTCGTGTCCGGCCACGACGCGGCCGGGGTCGCCGGCCAGCGCCTGGATGGTGTCGAAGGCGGCCAGCATCTCCGGCAGGTCGGTGATGATCTGCACGGGCTGGCGGCGCTCCACGTTGCGGTAGAAGTGGGAGGCGTCGGACGTCAGCACCACCGGCCCGGCGGCCGTCGCCACCGAGACGATCTGCAGGCCCGCCGTGTGCCCGCCGACCCGATGGAGCCGGATGCCCGGCCGCACGTCCTGCTCGCCCTCCACCACGCGCACGCGGCCGCCGTAGTTGAGCTCCACGAGGCGACCGAGCGCGTCGGGCGCGGCCAGGGCGCGGTAGACCTCGTGACGGGCGATGGGCCCCGTCCAGAAGGCGACCTCCTCGCGCTGGATCCAGAACTCGGCGGCGGGAAACAGCGCGTGGCCCGCCCAGTGGTCCCAGTGCAGATGCGAGACGAGCGCCAGCGGGACGTCCTCGGGCCTCACGCCCAGCCGCCGCACCATCTCGGCCGGGCTCACGTAGTCGCTCAGGCCGCGGGCGGCCGCGTCCTCGGGCCGGCAGCCGGTGTCCACCAGGACCGGGTGCGGCCCGCCCAGGAGCAGCCACACGTAGAAGTGCAGGGTGACGGGGTCGTGGGAGGCTTCCCGGTAGAAGAACTGGCAGGCGGTGGTCGTCCGCTGGCCGTACTTCAGCGCGTAGATCTGGTACATGGGCCCCCCGGCGCGCCCTGCATGATCCGCGTCACGGTCGCTCAGGCGGCGCGCAGCTCCTGACGGACCAGGCGGGCGCCCGCCGCCAGCGCGAAGAGCTTGGCGCGGGCGACCTCGCGCGGCAGCGGCACCATGCCGCAGTTGGTGCACGGGTACAGCCGCTCGGGGGGCACCCACTCGAGGGCCCGGCGGATGGTGGCCGCCACCTCCTCGGGCCGCTCCACCGCGTGGCTGGCCACGTCGATGCAGCCCACGAGCACGTCCTTGCCGCGGAGCAGCCCGAGCAGCTCCATCGGCACCCGCGAGTTGTGGCACTCCAGCGAGACCTGCTGGACCTTGCTCTGCGCCAGCAGCGGGAACGTCTTCTCGTACTGCCGCCACTCGCGGCCCAGCGTCCCCTTCCACTCCACGTTGGCGGGGATCCCGTAGCCGTAGCAGATGTGGACGGCCGTCGCGCAGCCCAGCCCCTCGATCGCGCGGTGCAGGGCCTCGATGCCCCAGGCGGCCACGTCGTCCATGTAGACGTTGAAGGCCGGCTCGTCGAGCTGCAGCACGTCGAGCCCGGCCGCCTCCAGCGCCCGGGCCTCCTCGTTGATCGCCCGCGCGAAGTCCATGGCCAGCCGCGCCCGGTCGCGGTAGTGCGCGTCGGCCAGCGTGTCCACGATCGTCATCGGGCCCGGCATGGTGAACTTCAGGCGGTGCCGGGTGTGCGCGCGGGCCCAGCGGACCTCGTCCACGTGCACGGGGCCTCGCCGGCGCACCGGCCCGGTGACCGTCGGCACCTCGGCCCGGTACCGGTCGGCGCGGATGCCGATCGTCACCCGCCGGGTGAAGTCGATCCCCTCCAGGCGCTCCAGGAAGCCGTGCACGAAGTGCTGCCGGGACTGCTCGCCGTCGGTGACGATGTCGATCCCGGCCGCTTCCTGGAGCTTGAGCGCGGCCAGCACCGCGTCGCGCTGGCCCTCGACCAGGGCCTCCCCGCCGAGGCGCCAGGGCGCCCACAGCCGCTCGGGCTCGGCCAGCCAGCGGGGCTTGGGGAGGCTGCCGGCGATGGTGGTGAGCAGCATGGACCGGGATGGTACCGGGGGCCGCCGCCGCCTCGCAAGGGCGGC
>JBBIIW010000587.1:0-2027 GCA_037446305.1 Candidatus Rokuibacteriota bacterium | reverse complement strand
CGCCGCGGCCGGCCCGGCCGCCCCGCCCGCGGTGACGGTGACGAACGCCGGGAAGCTGTTCTGGCCCGAGGACGGCCTCACCAAGGGCGACCTGGTCGCGTACTACGAGGCGATCGCCCCGCACCTGCTGCCCTACCTGCGCGACCGGCCGCTGGTCCTGGTGCGCTACCCGGACGGCATCGGCGGCAAGTCCTTCTTCCAGAAGGACACGCCCGACTTCGTCCCCGACTGGATCCGCACCGTCCGCATCCCCTCGACGAGCCCGCGGCGCGACATCCGCTACGTGCTGGTGGACGACGTCCAGGCCCTGCGCTACCTCGCCAACCTGGGGACGATCCCGATCCATCTCTGGGCCTCGCGGGCCGGCAGCCTCGACCGGCCCGACTGGCTCGTGCTCGACCTCGACCCCAAGGGCGCGCCCTTCGCGCACGTGGTCCGCCTGGCGCTGGTCCTGCGCGACCTTCTGGAGAGCGTGGGCGCGCCGTCCTATCCCAAGACGTCCGGCGCCACCGGCCTGCACGTGCTGGTCCCGCTGGGCGCCCGCTACGGCTACCCGGAGGCGCGGATGTTCGCCGAGCTGCTGGCCGGCCTGGCCGTGGACCGCGAGCCCGCGATCGCGACCATCGCGCGCCCGCTGCGGGCGCGGGGCGGCAAGGTCTACGTGGACTGGGGCCAGAACGGGCCGGGACAGACCATCGTGGCGCCGTTCGCGGTACGCCCCCTGCCCGGCGCCCCCGTGTCCTGCCCGCTGCGGTGGGAGGAGGTCGTGGAGGGCCTCGATCCCGCCCGGTTCACCATGCGCACGGTCCCGGCCCGGTTCGCGCGCATGGCCGACCCCATGAGGCCCGTGCTCGGCCCCGGCATCGACCTGGAGGCCGTCCTCCGGCGCCTCGAGCGCGCAGGGGACAGGCGCCGCGGGCGCTGACCCGTCAGCGGCCTCCGGCGAGCAGCGCGAGCAGCCGGCGCGCGAGCGCCGGTCCGGCGCCGGACTCCTCGTGCTTGAAGTACACCCAGGCCTCGGTCCACGGCTGGGCGCGGATGGCCTCCGCCCAGCCGGCCAGCGCGCGGTCGTCGTAGCCCTCGTCGCGCAGGCGCAGGTAGCCGAAGCCGGCGGTGGCGACCAGGGGCGTGGTCCCCTGCCCGGTGTCGGCGACGCAGAGCGCGACGCCGCGCGCCCCCAGGCGCTCGTACACCGCCTCGGTGAGCCAGGAGTCGTGCCGGAACTCGACGGCCACGCGCAGGCCGGGCGGCAGCAGGGCGAGCAGATCGGACAGGCGGCCGAGGTCCTGCCTGAAGGTCGGCGGCAGCTGGAACAGGATCGGCCCCAGCCGGGGGCCGAGCGTACGCGCGGTGTCCACGAAGTAGCGGACCGGCTCGTCCACGTCGCGCAGCCGGGCCAGGTGGGTGATGCGCCGGGGCGCCTTGAGCGCGAAGACGAAGGGCTCCGGCGTCGCCGCCGCCCAGCCGGCCACGATGCGCGGCACCGGCATCCGGTAGAAGCTGGCGTTGATCTCCACGGTGTCGAAGTGCCGGGCGTAGAAGGCGAGCATGCGGGAGGCGGGCAGGTCGGGCGGGTAAAAGTTCCCCTTCCACTCGGGATAGTTGTAACCCGACGTCCCCACGCGGATTCTCACCGCGCGGGCAGTGTACCGCGGACGCCGACCCTGGTACCCTCCCCTCGGGGGGTGGTCCATGGCACACCTGGCCAGTTACGCACTGCCCGCGATCATCGCGCTCACGAGCGTGGGCGCCTTCATCATGTGCCTGCTCGTGCTGCGCTTCGGGGCGTCGCCGCTGGAGGAGGATCCGGACGAGGCGAGCCGGCGGCTGGTCTGGGCGCGCGTCGGATACGGGGTGGCGGCCATCTGCTTCGCGGTCGTCGCGCTGCTCGCCGTGATCGCCCTGCCCGGCCGCCGGGCGGGATCGGCGCCGGCGCCGGGCGGCCAGGCGACGGCGGCACTCGAGGCGAAGCTCGAGGAGCAGGCGCGCGAGCTCGAGCGCCTGCGCGAGACGCTGAGCCGTCTGGA
>JBBIIW010000586.1:0-2034 GCA_037446305.1 Candidatus Rokuibacteriota bacterium | reverse complement strand
GGCGGGGCAGGCGGAGATCCAGCGGCTGGCCGTCGCCGGCTGGATCGCCCGCGCCGAGGGGCGCAACCAGGAGGCGCTGGACCTGCTGCGCCAGGCCGCGGACCGCGAGGACGCGACCGAGAAGCACCCGGTGACGCCGGGCGCGATCCAGCCGGCCCGCGAGATGCTGGCCGAGCTGCTGCTGGAGCTGGGCCAGCCGGCCCTGGCGCTGGCCGAGTACGAGAAGTCGCACCGGACCGAGCCCAATCGCTTCCACGGCCTGGCCGGCGCCGCCCGGGCGGCCGAGGCGGCGGGCGACCGGGCCCGCGCGCGGCGGTACTACGAGCAGCTCCTGGCGCTGGCGAAGACCGCCGACACCGAGCGCCCCGAGGTCGTGCACGCCCGGCGCTTCGTCGCGGGTCAGTAGCGCTGCCACGCGAGCGGAGCGAGGGGAGGGGCGGGGGCCTGCGAACCCGTCGACACCCTCCCCTCGCTCCGCCCTCCGACGCCCGCCCCCCATGCCCTGGACGAAGCGCCGCGTGTCCAGCGCTCAGCGCTTGTAGAGTCCCATCAGGGAGGCTTTGGCCAGCGTGTTGAAGTGGAGGTAGAAGCCGACGACGGCGGCCGAGGTGTCGGCCGTCACGGGCAGCGAGTCCATCGACACGGCGTGCACGGTGAAGATGTAGCGATGCGGGTGGTCCCCCTGCGGCGGGCAGGGCCCGCCGTAGCCGGGCTTGCCGAAGTCGGTCCGCACCTGGAGCGCGCCGGCCGGGAGCTTGCCGCTCGACGGGTTGCCGGCGTCCACGGGCAGCTCGGTGACCCCGGGCGGGATGTTGACGACCACCCAGTGCCAGAACCCGCTGCCCGTGGGCGCGTCGGGGTCGAAGCACGTCACCGCGAAGCTCTTCGTGCCCGCCGGGGCGCCCTGCCAGCGGAGGTGGGGGGACCGGTTGCCCCCGCCGCAGCCGAAGCCGTAGTCGGCGGAGAGGACGTGCTCCTCTCCCAGGTAATCGCCGTCCTTGAAGCTGTTGCTGCTCACCGTCAGCGCCATCGAGCTCCTCCTCGGTGTGGTCTGGCCTGCCGGCCCTCAAGGGTTCCCGGGCCGCGGCCCGAAGGCAAGCCGCCGAATTGTTTATTGACTAAAAGGTTCATCCGCTTCAAAATCAAATCGCCCGAGTCGGACCAGCGGAGGCACCCACGAGAGCCCGAGACGCCCGCACCCCGGAAGGCCGGGAGCAGTCCGCCGACGCCCAGCGCCTGCTCGATCTCCTGCACGCGCTGGGCAGCACGACCTTCCGGCAGCTCCTCTGGCACCGGGCCGCGGAGCTGGACCTCACCTACGCGCAGTCGCAGGTCCTCTTCTACGTCGCCGACCACCCGGCCTGCCACATGGGCGACGTGGCCAAGGCCTTCGGGGTCACGCTGCCGGCCGTCACCCACATCGTGGACCGGCTCGAGCAGAAGGGGTTCGTGGTCCGCGGCGACGATCCGGCCGACCGCCGGGTGTACCTCCTCGAGCTCACGCCCCAGGGCCGGGCCCTGGCCGACGACCTGCGGGCCATCCAGATCCAGGGGGTGGCCCAGGTGCTCGACCGGATGAGCCGGCGCGGCCGCCGGCAGGTCCTCGACGGCCTGCAGGCCCTGGTGGACGCCGCCCAGCGCCTGCTCGCCGAGTCCGACCGCCCCGGGCGCGAGAACCATGCGTAGCCTCGCCCGGGCCCTGGCGCTCGCGGGGCTGCTGGCCGGGGCCGCCGTGCCGGCCGGCTGCACCGGCGACCGGACCAACGCCGCGCCCCAGACCGCGGCGCCGGCCGCCCCGCAGGCCGTGAGCGTGGCGGTGGCGCCGGTGCAGGCCCGCGACGTGCAGCGGGCCGTGGAGACGACCGGCAGCCTGCTGGCCTGGGAAGAGGTGACGCTCAACACCCGCGTGCAGGGCACCATCGCCCGCCTGCTGGTGGATCTGGGCGACCGCGTCGAGCCCGGCCAGGTGGTCGCCGAGCTCGACCCGCGCGAGTTCGTCCTCGCGGTGGAGCAGGCGCGCGCCGCGCTCCGGGC
>JBBIIW010000585.1:0-2035 GCA_037446305.1 Candidatus Rokuibacteriota bacterium | reverse complement strand
CGACGTCGCGCTCGACGGCACCGGCGCCCTCCTCGCCCTCGCCGCGGCGGCGGCCGGCTGGCGGCGCGCGGTCGGCGCCACCACCACCGCCCTGCTCCTGCTCGCGGCGGCGGGAGGCGCGGCCGCCCTGCTCGTCGACTGGTACCTCGACGTGTCGTCGGGCCTGCTGTGGGTCACCACCGCGGGCGCCGGCCTCGTGCTGGTCGGCCTCCTGGTCCACCGGCGCCGGGCAGCCCGGCCGGACTAGCCCCTCCGCGTCAGCGGCGCAGGCGGGCCACGGCCTCGATGTGCGGCGTCTGCGGGAACATGTCGACGGGCTGCACCCACTCCAGCGCGTAGCCGTGGGGCAGCAGGTCGCCGACGTCGCGGGCCAGGGTGGCCGGGTTGCATGACACGTAGACGATGCGGCGGGGAGCCAGCTCGCCGAGCGTCCGCAGCGCCTTGGGATGGAACCCCGCGCGCGGGGGGTCGGCCACCACCACGTCGGCCCGCACGCCGTCCCGGACCAGCGCCGGCAGCACGTGACGCACCTCGCCGGCCAGGAAGGTGCAGTTCGTGATCCCGTTGGCGCGGGCGTTGCGGACGGCGTCGGCCACGGCCGCCCCCGACACCTCGATGCCGTACACCTGGCGGCAGCGGCGGGCCAGGAGCAGGCTGATGGCCCCGGTGCCGGAGTAGAGGTCGAACACGGTCTCCGGGCCTCCCAGCGCGCACGCCTCCAGGACCACGCCGAACAACCGCTCGGCCTGGGCGGTGTTGGTCTGGAAGAACGAGCTGGCGGAAACCTGGAAGGTCAGCCCGCCCAGCCGCTCGGTGATGTGCTCCTGGCCGAGCAGGACGTGCTCCTCGGTCCCCACGGCCACCGCCGCCTTCTTGGCGTTGACGTTCAGGACCACGCTGGCCGTCTCCGGCACCTGGGCCTTCACGGCCGCGGCCAGCGGCCCCAGGCGCTCCACGTCGGGCGCCGCCGCGACCAGGTTGACCATCGCCTCGCCGGTGCCCCGGCCCTCGCGCAGGGTGACGAAGCGCAGCAGCCCCTGCGCCGACTCCTGGTCCCACACCGTCAGCCCCCGCGCCCGGATCTGCGCGCGGACGGCCGCCAGCAGGCGGTTCATGGTCTCCGACTGGAGCAGGCAGCGCTCGATGTCCAGGACCACGTCGTAGCGGTCGGCCTCGTGCAGCCCCACCACGGGGCCGCTCGCGCCGGGGGCCGCCGTGAACTCCATCTTGTTCCGGTAGCCGTACGGCTCGGGCGCCGGCAGGATCGGCCGCAGCTCGAAGCCGGCCGCCGCCCCCAGCCGCTCGAGGCAGTCGCGCACCTGCTTCTCCTTGAAGGCCAGCTGGGCGGCGTAGTCCAGGTGCTGCAGCCGGCACCCGCCGCAGCGGCCGAAGTAGGGACACGGCGCCGGGACCCGGTGCGGCGACGGCGCCAGGACCGCCTGCACCACCGCGCGGCCGTAGCGGGCACGGGTCTCGGTGATCCTGACCTGCAGCCGGTCGCCGGGCAGACCACCCCGCACGAAGAGCACGTAGCCGTCGAGCCGGCCGACACCCTCGCCGCCGAAGGCGAGATCGTCGATGGTCAGCTCGAGAACGTCGCCTCGACGCGGCTTTGCCATGTGCGAGCCACTATAAAGGTGGCCCCGGAGACCGTCAATTTGCGCCGCCCCCTGCTCGCCAGACTGGCCACGCCGTGCCGGGGGCGCTATGATACCGTCCTGTGAGCCTGCGAGTGCCTCGCCCGCTGGCCGACATCCTGCCGAGCGCCGTCCCCGACCTCCGTGACCGCCTGGTGGAGGAGCGCATCCGCCGCGCCTGGAGCGAGATCGTGGGGCCCGACGTGGCGCGCCGCAGCCGCCCCCTGCGGCTCGCCCACGGCTGCCTCGAGGTCGCCGTGGACAACTCCCCCTGGCTGTCGGAGCTGACGCTCCGCGCCTCCGAGCTGGCGGCCCGGGTGGCCGCGCGCTTCGAGGGCGTGCGGTCGCTGCGGTTCGTCCTGGCGCCGCTGCCTCCGGGGGAGCGGCCCGCGCGCGCT
>JBBIIW010000584.1:0-2036 GCA_037446305.1 Candidatus Rokuibacteriota bacterium | reverse complement strand
TCGGGCTGGCCGGGCGGCTCCGGGAGCCGGCCGGGGCGCTCTCCCACGGCGAGCAGCGCCAGCTGGAGGTGGGCCTGGCGCTGGCCACCTCGCCCACGCTGCTCCTGCTGGACGAGCCCACGGCCGGGATGTCGCCGGAGGAGACCCAGCGCATGACCCGGCTGCTGGCGGACTTGCCCCGCGACGTGACCATCCTCATCATCGAGCACGACATGGACGTCGTCTTCTCCCTGGCCGACCGCATCACGGTCCTGCACCACGGCGAGGTCCTGAGCGAGGGCCCGCCCGAGGTGGTGCGGGCCGACGCCCGGGTGTACGACGTCTACCTGGGCACGGCCGAGGGCTGATGCTGAGCGTCGAGGACCTCCACACCTACTACGGCGAGAGCCACGTCCTGCACGGCGTCTCGCTCGAGGTCGGGCGGGGCGAGGCGGTGGCGCTGCTGGGGCGCAACGGGGCCGGCAAGACGACCCTGATCCGGTCCATCGTCGGCTTCACGCCGCCGCGCCGGGGCGTCGTCCGCTTCGAGGGCCGGCCCATCCAGCGGCTGCCGACCCACCGCATCGCGCGGCTGGGGATCGGCCTGGTCCCCCAGGGCCGGCGCATCTTCGCGCCGCTGACCGTGGGCGAGAACCTCACGCTGGGCGCCCGGGGCGGCAACGGCGCCGGGGCCTGGACGCGCGAGCGGGCCTTCGAGCTGTTCCCGCGGCTGCGCGAGCGGCAGCTGCAGGGGGCGGGGACCCTGTCGGGCGGCGAGCAGCAGATGCTGGCCATCGCCCGGGCCCTCATGACCAACCCCCGCCTGCTGCTGCTGGACGAGCCCTCCGAGGGCCTGGCCCCCATCGTGGTGCGGGAGATCGGCCGGGTCCTGGCCCGCCTCAAGCGCGAGGGGCTGCCCGTGCTCCTGGTGGAGCAGAGCCTGCCCCTGGCGCTCTCGGTGGCCGACCGGGTCTACGTCATGAACAAGGGCCAGATCGTGTACCACGGCGCGGCGGCCGAGCTGGCGGCCAGCGAGGAGATCAAGCGCCGGTTCCTCGGCGTGTCCTGAGGAGGAGCGGCCGGGCGTGAGCTGGATCGATCCGAGCTTCCCGAGAACGGCGACGCTGAGCGACCGGGTCGGCCGCGTCCTGGGCCTCAACCCCGGCCTCATGACCGGCCCCGGCACCAACACCTACCTGGTCGGCCGCCGGGAGCCGATCCTGATCGACACCGGCGCCGGCGTGCCGGGCTACGTGCCGCTGCTGGAGGAGTACCTGCGCGAGCGCGGCTGGCGCCGGCCCGCCCGCATCCTGCTCACCCACCGCCACCGCGACCACCTGGGCGGCGTGGACGACGTGCGCCGGCGCTTTCCCGGCACCCCGGTGGCCAAGATGCTCCACCGGGACGCGCAGCTGCCGGAGGGGATCGAGGACCTGCGCGACGGCCAGGTGGTCCGGGGCGACGGCGTCACCCTGGTGCCCATCCACACGCCCGGCCACGCCTCCGACCACCTCTGCTACTACCTGGTGGAAGAGCGGGCCCTGTTCACCGGCGACGTCGTGCTGGGCGGCTCGACCACGGTCATCCCCGCGGACGACGGCGACCTGCTCGATTACCTGGCCTCGCTCCGCCGCCTGCAGGGGCTGGACGTCCGCCGGCTCTACCCCGCGCACGGGCCCGTCATCGAGGACGGGCCGGGGCGGATCGCCGAGTACATCGAGCACCGGCTCCTGCGCGAGCGGCAGATCCTGGAGGCGCTGGGCGGCGGGGCCGCCACCATCCCGGACCTGGTGGCGCGCATCTACGCCGAGGTGACGCCGGCGCTGCACCCCATGGCCGCCATGTCGGTGGAGTCCCACCTGCGCAAGCTGGCCCGCGAGGGACGGGTGCGCGAGGACCGGCGCGCCGACGCGCCGTCGCGCTGGGCGCTGGTCGGCTAGGAGCCTGTCCCGGTAATCCGGGCGCGGCTCGAAAAAGCATGGACAGCGCCGCGGCAGGATTGGTTGAATGCGGCATGGCCAAGACCTTCCGCGAGTGGAGCGTCGAGCAGCAGATGC
>JBBIIW010000583.1:0-2043 GCA_037446305.1 Candidatus Rokuibacteriota bacterium | reverse complement strand
ATCGCCCTGCGGCTGGCCCGCGCCGGCGCGCAGGTCGCCGTGCTCGACATCCTGGCCGACGAGGCCGCGGCCGTCCGCCGGGAGGTGGAGGCCGCGGGCGTCAAGGGCCTCGCCCTCGGCGTGGACCTCACCCGCCGGGCCGAGGTCGAGCAGGCCGTGGGGGAGGTGCTGGGCCAGTGGGGCCAGCTGGACGTCGTCGTCAACAACGCCGGCTGGGACCGCATGGAGCTGTTCCTGGACAGCGACGAGCCGACGTGGGACCGCATCATCGCCGTCAACTTCAAGAGCGTGCTTTACGTCTGCAAGGCCGCCCTGCCCTCGATGGTCGCCCGCGGCCGGGGGCGCGTGATCAGCATCGCCTCCGACGCCGGCCGGGTGGGCTCCACCGGGGAGGCGGTCTACGCCGGCACCAAGGGGGCCATCATCGCCTTCTCCAAGACGCTGGCTCGGGAGATGGCCCGGCACGGCATCACGGTGAACGTCGTCTGCCCGGGACTCACCGAGACGCCGCTGCTGCAGGGCATCCGCGAGCAGTCGCCGAAGACGGCGAAGGTGATCGAGGCCGTGACCCGGGCCATCCCGCTGGGCCGCGTGGGGCAGCCCGAGGACGTCGCGGAGGCGGTGGCCTTCCTGGCCTCGCCGGCCGCGGGCTACATCACCGGCCAGACCCTGAGCGTGAGCGGCGGCCTCACGATGTGCTGAGAGATCGGAGGGGCGCGGGTGAGCGCGGCGGGGCGCGGGCGTGGCGCCGGCGGCCCGCGCCGCCAGGACGCTGATCGGGCGAAAGATCGTACGCCGCGGGTGAGCGCGGCGGGGCGCGGGCGTGGCGCAAGCCCGGGTGCCCGCGCCCTGATAAAGGAGGACCCCATGACCGACCGTCCGCAGGCCATCGACATCATGTACTACGTGGCGACGCCGGAGTTCATCGCCCGGTGGACCGACGCCAAGAAGGGCGAGCTGGTCTGCCGCATGGAGCGGGCCATCGGCAGCCTGCCCCAGTTCGAGTCGATCCCCCGCATGATCGAGAAGATGGACGAGGCGGGCGTGGAGAAGGTCTTCATCACCCAGACCAAGATGTGGTCGTACTGGAACCGGTGGATGTACATGGACACCCGGCTGGACGAGGTGCTGCAGTACACCGAGAAGTACCCGGACCGGTTCGTCGGCCTGGCCGGCTACAATCCCTTCCGCATCAAGGAGAGCCTGGCCGAGATCGAGCAGGCGGTGACGCGCCACGGCTTCAAGGGCGTCTACGTCCACATCTACGGCTTCGACATCCCCCTGCACGACAAGAAGATGTACCCGCTCTACGCCAAGTGCGTGGAGCTGGACGTGCCGGTCTCCGTGCAGGTCGGCCACGTCCTGGAGTCCATGCCCAGCGAGCACGGCCGGCCCATGTACCTGGACTACATCGCGGCCGACTTCCCCACCCTGCGGCTGCTGGGGGCCCACACCGGCTGGCCGTGGGTCGAAGAGCTGATCTCCGTCTGCTACAAGTGGGACACCGTCTGGTTCGGGATCGACGCCTGGATGCCGAAGTACCTGAAGCCCGAGATCCTGACCTTCATCAACTCGCGCATGGGCATGGACCGCGCGGTGTGGGGGACCAACGGCCTGCCCTGGAAGGAGAGCCTGGAGCAGATCGACGGGCTGGGGCTGCGGCCGGAGGCCCGGCAGAAGCTGATCCGCGACAACGCCCGGGAGCTGTTCCGGCTGTGATGCGCCCGGAGGCCGGGGCGCGCGCGGCGGCCGAGACCGCGCGCGTCTCCGGCCAGGTCTGGACCGAGCGGACGGTGGCCTGGTACGAGCGGGCCAACGCGCGCAGCGACTACGCCGAGCGCGTGCTGGACGCCATCGCCGACGTGCTGGCCGGCTGCCGCTCGGCCCTCGACGTGGGGGCCGGCTTCGGCGCCCTCACCCTGCCCCTCGCCCGGCGCCTCGACCGCGTCGGCTACGGGGCCAAACAGATCCTCCTGCCCGGTATCGGCCTGCTGCGCGGCAGCCTCGGCGACCTGCAGCGCCTTCGGCAGGTTGCGCAGCAGC
>JBBIIW010000582.1:0-2058 GCA_037446305.1 Candidatus Rokuibacteriota bacterium | reverse complement strand
GCCGCCCGGGCCTTGTCCAGCGCGAGGGCGGCCACGGCCCGGGGGCTGACCGGGATGGGCAGCCGCTCCGGCACCGCGCCGGGCTCGACCCGGAAGTCGTCGCAGATCAGGGCCAGCAGCTCCCGGCGCCTGGGGGACGCCGAGGCCAGGATGACCGTCGGCGTCCTGGCGGCCGTCATGTCGTGTCAGCGGCGCCGGGTGTGGCGGCGAAAGGACCGCGGGGCGGTCATCGTACCGACTACAGGCGGCGCAGCGTGAGCGCCGCGATGACGACCCCGAGGACGCCGACCACGTTGACCTTGAAGGCCACCCCGAACGTCAGGGCCAGCAGGCTCAGGTCCACGGTGACCGGCGGGGTGAGGCCGATCGTCGGTCCCCGGGTCAGCAACTCCTGGAGCCAGCCCGTGGTCAGGGCCCCGAGGAGCTCGCCGAGCAGGGAGCCCACGACGAGGCCGGCGACGACGATCAGCGTGACGAGGCCGAACCCGCGCGGTGCCGGCACCGCGTGGTCAGGCCACGATCAGCGGGCTGGCGTCGGTGACCACCCGGCCCTCCGTCTCCAGGGCGCGGCGGAGATGCCTGGGCAGCGCGAACGCGTGCTGGTGAGTCTGGCCGTCCCAGTAGGCCAGCTCGCCCTTCACGCGGTCGGCGATCAGGCGGTCGACGGCGGCGGCGTCCAGCCGCCGGGGATCGACCTTCTTGCTGGCCAGGATGAATCCCCACGGCGTGCCGAAGCAGGAGACGAAGGTCTGGTAGCCGGCCACGACCGGAAAGACCTCGCGCAGCGTCCGGTGCATGGCGGTGAAGAACCCCTGCTCGCCGACCTTCGTCATCCCGGCCTGCATGGTGAAGACGCCGCCGGGCGTGAGCCGGTCGTGCACGACCTGGTAGAACTCCCGGCTGTAGAGCAGGCAGGCCGGTCCTTCTTCCAGGGGCTCGACCAGGTCGCTGACGATCAGGTCGAAGCGCTCGCGGGTCCGCTCGAGGTAGGCCCGGGCGTCCTGGTGGCGGACCTCGGTCCGGGGGTCGTCGAAGGCCCCCCGGTGCATCTCGGGGAGGTGGCGCCGGCACAGCTGGACCACCTCCTCGTCGATGTCCACCATGACGGCCCGCGTGACCGACGGGTACTTGAGGAACTCGCGGAGGGTGGCGCCCTCCCCGCCCCCGATGACGAGGGCGCTGGTGGGGGGCCCCTCGACGCTCAGCAGGCCGGGGTGAACGAGTGCCTCATGGTAGATGAACTCGTCCGCCTGGCTGGACTGGATCCGGCCGTCGAGGACAAGGGCCTTGCCGTAGGAGGCCGTCTCCATGATCTCGACCAGCTGGAACTTGGTCCGGGCCTGGACGAGGGTCCGCACGATGGCGTGCATGTGGCCCTCGGCCGGCGTGGTGGTCTCGAAGAACCACTTGTAGGACTGCGGATGGATCAACTGACGGCGACCGGGGCCTTGCTGGCAGCCGGAACGACGGGGTTGACGAACACGCCCCGCTGCATCTCGACCACGGAGGCGCGCTCGGCCCCGAACTGCTCGACCAGGTAGTGGGCCGCCACCTCCGGCTGAAGCACCTCGCCACAGGAGAAGATGTCCACGGCGGCGTACCGGTACTCCGGCCAGGTGTGGATGGAGAGGTGGGACTCGGCGATGACGACCACGCCGCTGATCCCGAAGGGGTTGAACTCGTGGAAGACGACGTCGACGATCGTGGCCTGGGCCCGCTTCGCCGCTTCGATGAGGGCGCCCTTCACGGCCTCGAGGCTGTTGATGACGACGGCGTCGCAATCGAACAGCTCGAGAAGCAGGTGCCGTCCCAGTGCGTTCAATCCGGTGGCCCTCCTTTCTCACCTCCGGCCATCTACCGCACGTCTCCTGCGACGCTCCGCGACCGCGTCGCTGTTCGTCGGCGAAAAATTTCGCCGCACGTCAAAACTGATTCACTGTAGGGTCCGCTCTGGGGGATTGCAAGAAAAAACTTGCCTTCTCGGCACGGCGACGTCCTCGACCGGCGCGCGTGACGCGGCCGGCCCGGTCGCCGGTGCGGCGCCGCGACCCGGCCGCC
>JBBIIW010000581.1:0-2059 GCA_037446305.1 Candidatus Rokuibacteriota bacterium | reverse complement strand
CGGCCGGCCGCCACCGCGGCCACCGCGCGGGCCACCGCCAGCTCGCCGGCCACGGCCGGCGCGTTGAGCGTCAGCGTCCGGCCCTGCGCGCCCACGGCGATGGTGGTCGCCGCCGCCATGGTGTTCATCACCGTGCTGGGGAACAGCAGGGGCGAGAGCCCGGCCGGCCCGCCGCTGAGAAAGCCGTCCGCGAAGACCACCGTCGAGCGGAGGTCGCCGAACTCGGTGCCCACGACGAGCCCCAGCGCCTTGCCGTCGGCGAGCCCGGCGTCCGCCAGGGCCAGGCGCGCCGCCGCGACCGCGAGCTGGCAGACGCGGGAAAGCCGGCGGCCCTCGCCCTCGTCGATCAGCCCGGCCGGGATGGTCACCGCCGCGGGCGCGTCCGGACCCGCCGGCGCGCGCGGCCCGGCCAGGAACGCGTGGAGCGCCCGGGCGCCGCCGGCCAGGCCGGCGGTGACGACCCCGACGCCGGTGACGAGGACCGGTGCCCTCATCGCCGCCGGAAGAGCAGGGTCACGTTCTGGCCCCCGAAGCCGAAGGAGTTGGAGATCGCCGCCTCCAGCGCGCACTCGCGGGCCGTCCCGGGCACGCAGTCGAACGTGGCCTCGGGGTCCGGATGCCTGAGGTTGGCCGTGGGCGGCACCGTCTCGTGCCCGAGCGCCAGGATGGTGGCGACGGCCTCCAGGCTCCCGGCGGCGGCCATGGCGTGGCCGATGACGGACTTGGTCGAGCTGACGAGCAGCCCCCTGTCGCCGAAGACGGCCCGGATCGCCCGGGCCTCGATGCGATCGTTCTGCGGCGTCCCCGTGCCGTGCGCGTTGGCGTAGCCCACGGCCTCGGGGCCGAGCCCTGCCAGCGTCAGGGCTGCACGCATCGCCCGCACCATCCCCTCGCCCTCGGGATGGGGCGAGGTGACGTGGAAGGCGTCGCTCGTCATGCCCCAGCCGGCCAGCTCGGCGTAGGTCCGGGCGCCGCGCGCCCGGGCATGCTCGGCGTCCTCCAGCACCGCGAACGCGGCCCCCTCGCCGATGGACATGCCGCGGCGCTCGCGGTCGAACGGCCGGCAGGGCTCCGTGTCCAGCAGCCGCAGCGCGTTGAAGCCCATGAAGCAGATGCGGGTAAGGGCATCGGCGCCCCCGGCGAGGGCCAGGGGTGTGACGCCGTCGGCCACCAGCTCGGCCGCCGTGGCCAGCGCTGCCGCCCCCGAGCTGCACGCGGCCACGACGGTCTCGCGGGGACCGTGGAGCCCGAGCGCGTGCCCGATGACCTCGGCATGCGAGGACGGCAGCACCGAGCGGAGGATGCCGGGAGGCCGCCCGACCCCGGCCGGATGCCGGCGCTCCTGCCAGTGCCAGGCCTCGGCCTCCAGCATGCCGCCGCCGACCGCGCCGCTGACGAGCGCGGCCCGGCGGCACTCGGCTACGGTGAGTTCCGCGTCCTCCACGGCCTCCCGGGCGGCGCCGAGCGCCAGGCGGTCGGCCCGCGACCGCCGCCCCGAGGCAGGCAGAGGAGGCGGGACCTCGGCCGCGATCCGGCAGCGGAATCCCTCGGTGTCGATGACGGTGACCGGCCGGATGGCGCAGATGCCGGCCCGCACCCCGTCCCAGAACGCCTTCACGCCGATGCCGAAGGGGCTGACGGCGCCCAGGCCGGTGACGACGACGCGCCTCATCCGGGCCGGACCCGGTCGGCGATGAAGCGGCAGAGGGTGCCGAACGTCGCGAAGTGCTGGCCGAGATCCTGGGCGTCGTCCACCACGATGCCGAACCGCTCCTCGATCGCCAGCGACAGCTCGATGAAGTCCAGCGAGTCGAGCCCCACCGAGCCCTCGACCCCCCTGGGCAGCGGCGTCTCCAGCGAGACCTCGGCCAGGCGATGCGGCTCGAACCTCAGCCGCGTCACGAACACCGTCTTCAGCTCGTCGAGGACTTCCTTGGGTTCCATCCGCCTCCTCTCGCTAGGCCGGGCTCAGCGCCAGCCGGCGCCCGCGCCAGCGTCCGGAGATCACCGGGGTCTCGTCGCCCGCAGCCCGGGCCAGGGCCAGCGCGATCAGCGGGCC
>JBBIIW010000580.1:0-2063 GCA_037446305.1 Candidatus Rokuibacteriota bacterium | reverse complement strand
CGGCGACGCGCTGACCCTGCGCGCCACGACCGACCCCGCGCTGTTCCCGGACTCCTCCCCGCCCGCCGGGCGGGATCCGGTGCGGCTGGCGGCCCAGCAGCGCCGCAGCATCGTCATCAACGACTATCCGGGCTGGCGGCTCCCGGAGCGCGGCGGGGTGTCGGGCCTCAGGCGTGCCCTCGCCTGCCCCCTGGGAGTCGGCGATCGCCTCCTGGGCGTGCTCGGCGTGGCCCGGGGCGGCGAGGACCCGGGCCCGTTCACCGCCGAGGACGTCGCCGTGCTGGAGCACTGCGCCCGCCAGGCGGCCGTGGCGCTGCAGAACGCGAGGCTCTACGAGGAGGCCGAGCGACGCCGCCGCGAGGCCGAGGAGCTGGCCCGGGTGGCCCGCACGCTGGGCGAGAGCCTCGACCCCGCGGCGGTCGGCCGGCGGATCGTGGAGACCGTGCTACCGCTGTTCGGCGCCCGGACGGCCAGCCTGCGGCTGCTGGAAGGTGAGGGGGTCCTCCGGGCCGTGGCCACAGCCGGGCGCGACCCCGATTATTTCGCATCCACCCTCGTCCTGCCGGCCGGGGCCGGCGTGGCCGGCCGGGCGGTCGCGGAGGGACGCCCCGTGTCGGTCAGCGACGTGCTGCGCGAGCCCGGCGTGGTGCTGACCGACGCCCTCCGCCACCGCATCGAGGCTTCCGGCCTGGCCGCCATCCTGGCCGCGCCGCTCAGGGTCAAGGGCCAGACGGTCGGCGCCCTGGCGATCACCGACCTCGCCGGCCGGCAGTTCACACCGGCCGAGGTCGGCCTGCTCCAGGCCTTCGCCGATCAGGCGGCACTGGCGCTCGAGACGGCGTTCCTCTACGACCGCCTGGAGGAGCGGGCCCAGAAGCTCACCGTGCTGACCCGGCTGACCCGGCACATCACCGCCGCCCGCAGCAGCGTCACCGCCTGCGAGGCCATCGCCCGGGCCGCCACGACGCTGCTGGGCGCCCGCACGGCGCGGGTGTGGATGGCGGACAGCGCGGCGCGGGTCCTGCGCGTGCAGGCCAGCTACGGCATCGATCCCGACGTGGAACGCCTGATGACGGACTACCCGGCCATCGCCTTCGGCGAGGGCGTCGTGGGGCGCATCGTGCTCTCGCGGGCGCCGGTCTTCCTCCGCGACATCGCCGACGATCCCCGCTGGCTCAACCGCCGGCTGGCCACCGAGGGCGGCCTCAAGGCCTTCGCCGGGCTGCCGCTGGTGGCCGGCGACCAGATCCTGGGCGTGCTGGCCATCATCTTCGCCGAGGCGCGCGAGTTCAGCGCCGAGGAGATCGAGGTGATGGGCTTCCTGGCCGACCACGCGGCGATCGCCCTGGACAACGCCCGGCTGTGGGAGGGCCAGGAGCTGCGGGCCACCCGGCTGCGGACGCTGGCCGCGGTCAACCAGATGGTCTCCTCGTCCCTGGACCTGACCGACGTCCTGCGCGGCATCGCCCGGGCCGCCGCCGCGCTCACCGAGGCGCCGCTGGCCTCGATCTCGATCGCCGATCCGCGCTCCGGCCTGCTGGAGCGGCAGGCCTTCTCCGAGCCGGTGGACGACGACGAGCCGGCGCCCGCGCGCCGGCGCGGTGAAGGCGCCGCCGAGTGGGTGGCGGCGCACCGGCAGCCGCTCGACGTCCCCGACGTCTTCGCCGACGAGCGGGTGCCGGCCCGCCAGTGGTTCCGGGCGCGCGGGCTCCGGTCCACCCTGGCGCTGCCCATCCTGTTTCAGGGCGAGCTGCTGGGCGTCCTCACCCTCTTCGGCCGGCAGCCCTTCGTGCTCGGCCCCGACGACCAGGAGGTCCTGGACAGCTTCGTGGCCCAGGCCGCGGTGGCCATCCGCAACGCCCGCCTCTACGACGAGCTGCGCACGGCCCACCTGGAGCTGGAGCGCCGCCAGGCCCGGCTGGTGCAGGCCGAGCGCCTGGGAGCGCTGGGCGAGATGGCGGCCGGCGTGGCCCACGACTTCAACAACCTGCTGGCGGTGATCCTCGGCCGCAGCGAGCTGCTGGCCCGCCGCCTGGCGGGCACCGACCTGGCGAGCTGGGTGG
>JBBIIW010000579.1:0-2063 GCA_037446305.1 Candidatus Rokuibacteriota bacterium | reverse complement strand
TCCCCCGCGCGCCGCGACCGGGCCGCCTCGAGCGCCGGCCTCGCCGGCGCGACGGCCTCCGGGGGGAGGTGCCGGAAGGGGGGCCAGGCCCCCCTCCGGGAGTGATGCCGGCCAGGCTCGTCATCGAGGGAGGGGTGCCGCTCAAGGGCGCGGTGACGGTGAGCGCCGCCAAGAACGCCGCCCTGCCCGCCCTGGCCGCGGCGCTCCTCACGTCCGAGCCCCTGATGTTCCCGAACACCCCGGATCTGATGGACGTGAGGACGATGCTGCGCCTGCTCGGCACGCTCGGCGCCGAGGTGGAGCGCGATGGAGCGCGCACCACCGTGCGCGTGCCACAGGTGACGAACGACGTGGCTGCCTACGAGCTCGTGTCCACCATGCGCGCCTCGGTCCTGGTCCTCGGCCCGCTGGTGGCCCGTCACGGCTCGGCGCGCGTGGCCCTGCCCGGCGGCTGCGCCATCGGAGTCCGCCCGATCGACCAGCACCTCAAGGGCCTGGCCCGGCTGGGCGCCGAGATCGCCATCGAGAACGGCTACGTGGTGGCCCGCGCGCGGCGCCTGAAGGGGGCCCGCATCGCCACCGACCTGGTCACCGTCACCGGCACCGAAAACCTGATGATGGCGGCCACGATGGCCCGCGGCACCACGGTGATCGAGAACGCGGCCTGCGAGCCGGAAGTGGTGGACCTGGCCGCCCTGCTCAATGCGATGGGGGCGCGCGTGCACGGCGCCGGCACCCCGCGCATCGAGATCGAGGGCGTCGGCGCGCTGCAGGGGGCCCGGCACACCATCGTCCCCGACCGCATCGAGGCGGGCACCCTGATCGTCGCCGGCGCCATCACCCGCGGCGACCTGACGGTCAACGACCTGGTCCCCGAGCACCTCTCGGCCGTGCTGGCCAAGCTGGAGGAGTGCGGGGTGGATCTGGAGGTCGGGCCGACCTGGGTGCGGGTGCGGGGGCCGGAGCGCCCGCGGGCGGCGGACGTGATCACGAGCCCGTTCCCCGGCTTTCCCACCGACATGCAGGCCCAGCTCATGACGCTGCTGGGCCTGGCCGAGGGCCAGTCCCGGGTCACCGAGACCATCTTCGAGAACCGCTTCATGCACGCGGCCGAGCTGAACCGCATGGGCGCCAGCATCGAGACGGAGGGCTCGACGGCGATCATCCGCGGGGTGCCCTTCTACCAGGGCGCGCCCGTGATGGCCTCCGACCTTCGCGCCTCGGCCGCCCTGGTGCTGGCCGGGCTGGCGGCCCGCGGCACCACCCAGGTCTCGCGCGTCTACCACCTCGACCGCGGGTACGAGCGCCTGGAGGTCAAGCTGGGGGCCCTCGGCGCCCGCATCGAGCGCCGGCCGTGAAGGAGTGCCTGACGCTGGCCCTGCCCAAGGGGCGCCTCCTGGAGGGCGCCCTGGACCTGCTGCGGAGCATCGGCGTCGACGGCGTGGAGGCGGAGTCGCGGCGGCTGATCTTCACCGATCAGGAGCACCGGCTCCGCCTGCTGGTGCTCAAGCCGGCCGACATCCCGGCCTACGTCACCTACGGCGCCGCCGACCTCGGCATCGTGGGCCGCGACATCGTGCTCGAGCAGGAGCCGGACGTCTACCAGCCGCTCGACCTGGGGTTCGGCTTCTGCCGCCTGGTCGTCGCCGAGCCGCGGGCCCTGTGGGAGCAGGACGATCCCGCCCGGTGGTCCTGGGTGCGGGTGGCCACCAAGTATCCCCGGCTGACCGAGCGTTACTTCTCGGAGCGCGGGATCCAGGTCGAGATCGTGCGGCTGGACGGCTCCATCGAGCTGGCCCCCCTGGTGGGCCTGGCCGACCGCATCGTGGACCTGGTGCAGTCGGGCGAGACCCTGCGCGCGAACGGGCTGGTCGAGGTGGCCGAGATCATCCGCTCGACGGCCCGCCTGATCGTCAACCGGGCCTCCATGAAGACCGAGTATGCCGCCGTGACGCGTCTGGTGGAGGCGCTGCGGGCCCGCACGGCGCGGGTGGCGCCATGATCCGCCGGCTCGACGCGCGCACGCTGGGGGTGGAGCACGTGGTCCGCCTCCTCGAGCGCGC
>JBBIIW010000578.1:0-2078 GCA_037446305.1 Candidatus Rokuibacteriota bacterium | reverse complement strand
TTGACGTGGCCCCAGTAGTCCTCGGGCTGCGGGTGGACGAGCGGGTCGCCGTACACCTCGGAGGTCGAGGCCAGCAGGAAGCGCGCGCCCTTGGCCTTGGCCAGCCCCAGCGCCCGGTAGGTGCCGAGCGAGCCGACCTTCAGGGTCTGGATGGGCAGCTCGAGGTAGTCGCGCGGCGAGGCGGGGCTGGCCAGGTGCAGCACCCAGTCCAGGGGGCCGTCCACGCTGATGTACTCGGTCACGTTGTGGCGCACCAGCGTGAAGCGCGGGTGGCCCTGCAGCCCGTCCAGGTTGTCCCGGCCCGCGGTGATGAAGTTGTCCATGCCGATCACCTCGGCCCCGGTGGTCAGCAGGAACTCGCAGAGGTGGGAGCCGATGAACCCGGCGGCGCCGGTGACCAGGACCCGCATCGGGGGGCGGCCGGTCAGGCCGGCATGACCGGCCGGCGCCCGATCGAGTAGTACTCGAAGCCCAGCCGGCGCATGCGCTCGGGCTCCCACACGTTGCGGCCGTCGAAGACGACCGGACGCCGGAGCAGGGCGCGGATGCGGTCGAGGTTCATGAACTTGAACTCGTTCCACTCCGTCAGCAGGGCCAGGCCGTCGGCGCCGTCGGCGGCCTCGTAGGGCGACTCGCAGAAGGTCACCGCCTCCGGCAGCAGCCGGCGGGCGTGCGGCATGGCCACCGGGTCGTAGGCCCGCACGCGTGCGCCCGCCTCGAGGAGCCGGCCGATGACCTCCAGGGACTTGGCCTCGCGCATGTCGTCGGTGTTGGGCTTGAAGGCCAGGCCCAGCACGGCCACCACCTTGTCGGCCAGCGGCGCCAGCGCCTCCCGGATGGTGGCCACGAACTGCACGGCCCGCTCGCGGTTGATCTCGATGACGGCGCGCAGCAGCCGGAAGTCGTAGCCCAGGGTGGCCGCCGTGTGGACGAGCGACTCGGTGTCCTTGGGGAAGCAGCTGCCGCCGTAGCCGAGCCCGGGGTTCAGGAAGGCGGGCCCGATGCGGGCGTCCAGGCCCATGCCCTTGACGACCTGCCGGACGTCGGCGCCGGCCAGCTCGCAGATGTTGGCGATGGCGTTGATGAACGAGATCTTGGTGGCCAGGAAGGCGTTGGAGGCGTACTTGATCATCTCGGCCGACGGCACGTCGGTGATGATCATGGGCCGCTCCAGCGGCGCGTAGAGCTCCAGCAGCGTCATGGCCACCTGCTGGTTGGGCGCCCCGATCACGATGCGGTCCGGGCGCAGGGTGTCCTCGATGGCCGAGCCCTCCCGCAGGAACTCGGGGTTGGAGACGACGTCGAAGGGGACCGGCCGGCGCTGGTGCTTCTCGATGATCTCGCGCACGAAGTCGCCGGTGCCCACCGGCACCGTGGACTTGTTGACGATGACGGTGTACTTCTCCATGGCCTGCCCGATGCCCTGGGCCACGGCCTCGACGGCGGCCAGGTCCGTCTGCCCGTTGACCTTGGCCGGCGTGCCGACGGTGATGAAGACGATCTGGGAGCGGCGCACGGCCCCGGTGAGGTCGGTGGTGAAGGCCAGCCGCCCATCGGCCACGTTGCGGGCCACCATCTCCTCCAGGCCCGGCTCGTAGATCGGCATCTGGCCGGCCGCCAGGGCCTGGATCTTCTCGGCCTGGTTGTCGACGCAGATGACGTCGTTGCCCAGGTCAGCGAACACCGCGCCGGTGACCAGGCCGACGTATCCGGTGCCGACGACGCAGATGTTCATGCGGGCTCGCGGCCATCATACCAGCGGGTGAAAAAACGACGAAGCCTGTTGAAAGACTTGCGCGACCCCGGCGTGCTCAGGGCGTCAGGCCGGGAAGGGGCCGTCGCCGTCGCGATAGGAGGGCCGGCCGCGGGCATCGATCTGCTCGCGCGCGTCGCGCATGGCGTCGCCCAGGGAGTCGAAACGACCCGAGATCGTGATGGTGTTGCTGCTCTCGTCGCGGGCCTTCCACATCCATTCCCGGCGGTTCCTTCCCACCGGCACGAACTGCACCTTCACGCCTGCCGTTCCCTCCACGAGGCCACCCCTTTCCGCTGCTCGTCGCGCAGCGCGATCGCTGGCA
>JBBIIW010000577.1:0-2082 GCA_037446305.1 Candidatus Rokuibacteriota bacterium | reverse complement strand
CGGCGTGCGCGGCGCGGACCAGGGCCGGGCGGCCGAGGGCGGCCAGGGCGGCGCCGGCCAGCGGGACGGCCAGGAGCGCGAGCAAGCTCATTCGCGGAGATCCTGCAGCCGGTCCACCTCGAGGGAGGCGTGCTCGCGGCGGATCTCGAGCACGACGCCTTCCATGATCAGCACGATCACCAGCACGTCGAGGAAGACGCCGGCCTCCACCACGCCGGGCAGGCCGTAGGTGGCCAGCAGGGCCAGGGCGAAGATGCCGTTCTCCAGCATGAGGAAGCCCAGGATGTGTCCGAGGGCATCGCGGCCGGTCACGGTCACGAAGAGCCCCACCAGGGCCATGGCGAGGGCCAGCGGCAGGCCGCCCTCGGTGGGCAGCACGGCGGCGGTGGTCACGGGCAGCATGATCACGTACGCGGCCACGACGAGGGCGCCGGCCACCAGCAGGGCGATGCCGGCCGAGCGGCCCGGGATCGCGGGCCGCACCGGGGTGCCGGCGGCCAGCCGGCTCAGCACGCGGGGGATCAGCAGGGCCTTGAGCAGGACGACCACCGTGGCCACCAGCAGGAGGCCGGGGCGCCCGGCATAGAGGCCGATCGCCGCCGCCAGGAGGGCCAGCAGCAGGGACTGGGCGACGAAGAGCCGCAGCCGCCCGGGCCAGCTCCGGCGCCAGACGATCAGCAGGGTCGTGACGAGACCGAGGAAGGCGAGCAGGTTCGTGACCGTCGTCATCGCAGCAGGAACACCGAGGTGACCGAGAGCAGCGCCAGCGCGAACGAGCCGGCCAGCAGCTCGGGCACGCGGAACAGGCGCAGCTTGGCCACCGACGTCTCGATCAGGGCGAGAGCGCCGGCCAGGAGCGCGAGCTTGCCGGCCAGGACCAGGACGCCGGCGCCGAGCGCCGCCGGGCCGGCCGCGGCCGGGACGCCCCAGGGGAAGAACAGGTTGGCCAGCAGGGCCATGAACAGGAACAGCTTCATGCTGCCGGCCCACTCCACCAGCGCGAGGTCGGGGCCCGAGTACTCGAGGACCATCGCCTCGTGGATCATCGTCAGCTCCAGGTGCGTGGCCGGGTTGTCCACGGGCAGCCGGCCCGTCTCGGCCAGCATGACGATGAAGAAGGCGGCGAACGCCAGCAGGTGGCCGGGGTTGAGGGCCAGCCAGGGCTCGAGGCCCAGCCGCTCCATCATGCCGCCCAGATCGATGGTGCCCGCCCGCATGGCCAGCGCGAAGACGGCCACGATGATCGTCGGCTCGGCCAGGGCCGCCACCGCCACCTCGCGGCTCGACCCCATGCCGCCGAACGCGCTGCCGGCGTCGAGCCCGGCCAGGGCCAGGAAGAAGGTGCCGAGCAGGAAGAGGTACATGAGCAGGATGATGTTGCCGGCGAAGGCCAGGGCCGGGCGGGTGACGACCAGCGGCACCACCAGGGCGCTGACCAGCATGGTGCCGGCGAGCACGAGGGGCGTGAGGCGGAACACCCAGGAGGTCGTCGTCGAGACCACGCGCTCCTTGCCCAGCAGCTTGCGCAGATCGGCGTAGGGCTGCCAGGGCGGGGGGCCCGGGCGCCCCACCAGCCGGGCCTTGAGCGTGCGTACCACGCCGGTCAGCAGGGGCGCGCCCAGGCCGACCACCAGGACCTGCAGCGCCGCGGTCAGCACCTCCGCCGTCACGCCAGCACCAGCAGGAGGAGCAGGGCCAGGAGGATGTAGGCCAGGTAGAGGTTGGCGCTGCCGGACTGGATGGCGCGGGCCACCGCCGCTCCGCGGTGCACGGCGTCCACGACCGGGCGGTACAGCCAGTCGTCGAAGAGCGAGCGCGTGGGGTTGGCATACTCGATGCGCTCCACGAACAGGCGCGAGGCCGGGTGCGTCTGGATCTCGAGCTGCTTGACCGGCCGGTAGAAGAAGTCGAAGACGCGCTTGAAGGGATTGGCGAAGGCGGTCGCCGTGTACTCCATGCGCGCGGTCTGCACCAGCCGGCCGCAGCCCCACGTCTCATAGAGGCGCCGGCCGCGGGCGCCGCCCAGGGCCAGCGCCCCGGCCAGCACGGCGACGGCGAGCACCACGGCGGCCGCCACGGCCG
>JBBIIW010000576.1:0-2092 GCA_037446305.1 Candidatus Rokuibacteriota bacterium | reverse complement strand
TGGCCAGCGGGCGGGGGTACCTGGAGCAGGCACCCTGGCTGGGCGCCTTCCCGGGGCTGGCCATCTTCCTGACCGTCCGGCGCCGTCCGCCGCTCCCGCTCCCCGGGCGGGTCGCGCTCGAGGAGCTGGGGCTGGCGCTCGAGAGCCGGCTGCTGCCGGCCACGGGCTATCGCGTGCCGCGCGAGCCCGGCCGGGTCGCGTTCGACGCCGATCGCCTGGCCGGGCCCCTCGCGGTCCGGCCCCGCCGGCCGGGCGACCGCTTCACGCCCTTCGGCGGTCCCGGCCGGCGCCGCCTGAAGGCCTTCCTGATCGACGCCCGGGTGCCGCGCTGGGAGCGGGACCGGGTGCCGCTGGTGGAGGCGGGCGGCGAGATCGTCTGGGTGGCCGGCGTCCGGCGCGGCGCCCAGGCGCCGGTCACGGCCGGCACCCGCCGCGTCGTGGAGCTGGCGCTCGAGCCGCTGGCGCCGCCGGCCGCCCGGCCCTAGAATCCCGCCGTGCCGGCGGCGGTGCCTCGCGCGCGATACATCTTGACGATCCCCCTCGTCATCGACAACCCTTCCGGCGCCATGGAGCCGCCGCGGTGAGCCTGCCGCTGACCGAGCCCCCTCGGGTCTCCACGCGCGGCACCGTGCTCATCGTGGACGACGAGCACGCCGTGCGCGCCGCCGTGCGGGCCATTCTCGAGGAGACGTGGGCCGTCCTGGAGGCCGGCGACGGGGCGGCCGCGCTCGAGACGCTGCGGGGCCACGAGGTGGACGTGGTGATGCTCGACCAGCGCCTGCCGGGCGAGCCGGGCATCGACGTGCTGGCGCGTATCAGGGCGCTCGATCCGACCATCCAGGTGATCCTGGCCACGGCCGAGCGGGACGTGCGCACGGCGGTGGCCGCCATGCGCCTGGGCGCCTACGACTACCTGGTCAAGCCCTTCGACATCGACGACCTCATCCTGGTCACCCAGCGCGCCCTGGAGAAGCGCGCGCTGGAGCGCGAGGTGCTCTGCCTGCGCTCCACGCTGGCCCCGGTGGAGTGGGGGAGCGCCAACGCCTTCGAGGGGCTGGTGGGCCGCCACCCCGAGATGGTGAAGATCTACCAGCTCATCACCCGCATCGCCGAGACGCCGACCACCGTGCTGATCACCGGCGAGAGCGGCACCGGCAAGGAGCTGATCGCGCGGGCCATCCACCAGCGCAGCCCGCGGCGGGCCCAGCCCTTCGTGGCCGTCAACGTGGCGGCCATCCCCGACACGCTGATCGAGTCCGAGCTGTTCGGGCACGAGAAGGGCGCCTTCACGGGCGCCCACGCCCGCAAGCTGGGTCGGTTCGAGCTGGCCCAGGGCGGCACGGTCTTCCTCGACGAGATCGGCGCGCTGCGCCTCGATCTACAGACCCGCCTGCTGCGGGTGCTGCAGGAGCGGGAGGTGGAGCGGCTGGGCGGCGTGCGGCCCATCCCGGTGGACGTGCGCGTGCTGGCGGCGACCAACGTGAACCTGCGCCAGTCCGTGCGGGAGCGGACCTTCCGGGAGGACCTCTTCTACCGCCTCAACGTGGTGCCGCTGGCGGTGCCGCCGCTGCGCGAGCGCCGGGAGGACATCCCGCTGCTGGTCGAGCACTTCGTGCGCAGGTTCGCCCGGGAGTGCAGCCGCGACGTCCGCGGCGTCTCCGGCGGCGCCCTGGAGACGCTCATGCGCTACGACTGGCCGGGCAACGTGCGCGAGCTGCAGAACGTGATCCACCGGGCCGTGGTGCTGGCCCGGCAGCCGGTGCTGCAGCTGCAGGACTTCCCGATGGACCTGGCCCTGCCCGAGACGGGCTGCCGGCCCGCCGAGGACGCCGGCCTGCCGCTGCGGCAGGCGTGCGAGCAGTTCGAGCGGCAGTACGTGCTGCGGGTACTGGAGAGCGCGCGCTGGAACGTCAGCCGCGCCGCCCGCCGGCTCGGCGTGCACCGCAACACGGTGCTGGCCAAGCTGGCCGCCTGGCGCATCCAGCGTCCGGCCAGCCCCGACGGGCGCAGCCTGTCGCTGTAGCCGCGGCGACGCCCGGCCACCGGCGACACGGGACGAGGTTCTCGCTCCCCAGGCGGCGCGGGCTCACCG
>JBBIIW010000575.1:0-2096 GCA_037446305.1 Candidatus Rokuibacteriota bacterium | reverse complement strand
CGAGCAGCCCGCCCCACAGCGCCTCCACGTCGGCGGCCGTCCGCAGGGGCGGGTTGCACTTGGCCAGCAGCCCCAGCGGCGAATCCTCGGTGTGGGCCAGGTACTGGGGACAGGTCTCGGCGTGCACCCGCGCGCCCTGAGCCCGGGCCAGCCGGACCTCCCGCAGCGCCGCCGCGCTGGACATGTGCACGATGTACACGGGGCAGCCGGTCTCCCGGGCGAAGTAGCCGGCGCGGTGCACGTTCTCGGCCTCGGTCACCGGCGGTCGCGTGGCGCCCCAGGCCGCCAGCCCCTCCCGGCCCTCGCGCTGGATGCGGGCTTCCAGGCGCTTGGCGATCTCGATGTTCTCGGTGTGCAGGCAGAGAAGGGCCCGCTGGTGGCCGGCCACGCGCTGGCACAGCTCCCACAGGTAGCCGTCGTCGGCGCCCGCCACACCGAGGTAGGCGCCCTCGTCGCCGCGGAAGTTCATGTAGAACTTGAACGAGGAGACGCCCAGCGCCGTCACCCAGCGATCCAGCTCGGCCAGGTGCGCCTCGACCGAGGGGCAGAAGTGCAGGCCGTAGTCCACGCAGGCCCGCGCGTCGGCCTCGCCCCGGATCTTCGGGAACGCCTCGACGTAGGAGGAGGAGAGGAGCTGGAAGTCCAAGACGGTCGTGATGCCGGCCACCGCCGCCGCCCGCGTCTCGGTGAACCAGCCGTCCGGCGGGCCCAGCGTGACGTGCGTGTGGGGATCGATGACGCCCGGCAGGACGACCTTGCCGCCCAGCTCGATGACCTCGCGCGCGGACGGCCGCGGCTCGCCGTCGAGGATGGCGGCGATCGTGCCGTCCACGATGCCGAGGTCGGCCCGGATCTCGCCCGCCTCGGGGATGACGAGGCGGCCGCCGGCGAGCAGGAGGTCGAACGCCGGCGCGCTCACCGCACCAGCTCGCCGTACACCTCGGGCCGGCGGTCACGCCAGAACGGCAGCCGCTTGCGCGCCTCGGCGACGTCGTCGAGGTCGATCTCGGTGACGACCAGCTCCTCGCGGTCCCCGGAGCCCTCCGCGATGATGTCCCCGCCCAGCGGCGAGATGACGAGCGAGCGCCCCGCGTTGTCCCGCGGCCCCTCCTGCCCGGCCTTGTTGGGGACCACGCCGAAGAAGCCGTTCTCGTAGCAGCGCGCCTGGCTGAGCCGGCCCCAGGCCCGGGCGCGGTACTCGAAGCCGTAGAGGGCGTAGTTGTGGGGGAAGAACACGACCTCCACGCCCTTGAGGGCGAGGATGCGGGAGCCCTCGGGGAACATGCGGTCGTAGCAGATCTGCACCCCGATCCGCCCCTTGGCGGTCTCGAAGACCGGGAAGCCGAGGTTGCCGGGGGCGAAGTAGAGGCGCTCGAAGCTGCCCGTCCCCCCGGGGCGCTTCGACGGGAAGTAGGCCGGGATGTGCATCTTGCGGTACTTGCCGAGGACGCGCCCGTCGGCGTCGATGACGAGCGCCGAGTTGTAGTGGTAGATGCCGTCCTTCTCGCCGTAGGGGAACACGACGACGATGCCCGCGTCCCGGGCGATGCCGAACAGCCGGGCGGTGAGCGGCGAGGGCAGCTCGTCGAACCACTGATCGTTGTCGCGCTCCAGCCGGTTCGGGAAGAACGGCGTCAGGCCGAGCTCGGGGAAGCCGATCATGTCCACGCGGCGGTCGGCCGCCTCCTCCATCAGCCGCTCCATGCGGACGACGACGTCCTTCTTGTCCTCCGACGACGGCCCCAGCTGGGCCGCCGCCACCGTGATCGTGCGACTCATCGTGGCTCCTCCCTGGACTCGCCCGCGGCGGCCGCGGCCGCCAGGGCGGTGAACGACACGGGTTTGACCGGGATGCGCGCGGTGAACACGCCGGCCTCGGCCGGGCTGGCGCCCGTGGCCCGGGCGATCATCGCGGCCACGGTCGGCCCGCAGAGCCGGCCCTGGCAGCGCCCCATGCCCGCGCGCGTGTACGTCTTCACCTCGTTGATCAGCCGTGCGCCGTCGTCGATGGCGGCCTGGATCGCCGCCGCCGGCAGCTCCTCGCACCGGCACACGATGGTGTCGGGGCCGGCCAGCGCCGCCAGGCCGGGTCCCGG
>JBBIIW010000574.1:0-2121 GCA_037446305.1 Candidatus Rokuibacteriota bacterium | reverse complement strand
GCGCGCGCGCACGCCGGGTCACCCGGTCCATCGCCAGCACGCCAGCCGCCAGTCCCGCCCCTCGGCCGCCACCGCGGCCGCGTAGCCGGGATCCACGGGGAGCGCGCGCAGCCACCACCGGTCCGTCGGGCGGCAGAGGTCCACCGCGGCCAACGACGACAGACCCGCGCCGGTCGCCTTCAGGTAGGCCTCCGTGCGCACCCAGGCGGCGAAGAAGGCCCGCCGCCGATCCGTCTCCGGCAGCCCGGCCAGGGCCGCCTGCTGGCAGCGGCAGAGATGCGCCGCCAGGCCTGTGACGTCCGCATCCGTCCGGATCTCCTGCACGTCCACCCCCACGTCGCGGCCGGCGGCGATCGCGATCAACGCCAGATCGCCCGAGTGCGACGTGCTGAAGGAGGGTCGCGGCCGGCCCGGGACGCCTGCCACCGCGGGCTTGCCCCCCGGCCCGGACGCGAAGCGGAGGTGGCGCGGGTCCGCGCCGAGGTAATGGGCGAGCAGCAGCCGGAGCACCCCCCGGGCGACGGTGAAACGCCGACGGTCCTCGTCGAAGCAGAAGGTGCGGGCCCTGGCCCGCTCGTCGTCGGTCAGGACCCGCCCCAGCGCCGGGACCTCGACCGCGGGAACCGGCACGCGCCAGACGTGCACCTCGTCAGGAGCCAGGACGGGTCGGGGCGGGGGCACCCGCCAGGCGGCCCCTGGAGCCGACGGCCCATTGACAGCGGGCACCTCCGGGTGCGAGGAGATCCGCACCGTCCCATGGACTCCGCCACCGCGCCGTCCCCTCAGCGCCTCCGGATCGCCGTCGTCATCGACGTCTACGACGAGGCCAGCGGGGGCGGCATCGTCTCGACCCGCCGCTTCACGGCGCTGCTGCGCCGGCGGCACGACGTCGTCGTGGTGAGCACCGGCCAGCCGGCGCCCGGGAAGGTCGTCCTCCCCGGGTTCTACGTGCCGTTCGCCCGCCGCCTGATGGACGGCATGCGATTCGTCTTCGCCTGGCCGCGCGGGGACGTCCTGGCGCAGGCCCTCGCCGGCGCGGATATCGTCCACGTGCAGCTGCCCCTGCTCCTGGGCATCAGGGCCGTCGCCCTCGCCCGGCGCATGGGCCTCCCGGTTCTCGCCACCTTTCATCTCCAGCCCGAGAACCTGCTCTACAACCTCGGCATCCGGTCGCGCCTCCTCGCCGGCCTGCTCCACCGGTGCTTCATCCGGTGCGTCTACAACCGTTGCGCCGCCGTCATCTGCCCCACCGCGTTCGCGGAGTCCGAGCTGCGGCGCTTCGGGCTGGCCGTGCCGACCCACGTCGTCTCCAACGGCGTCCTGCCCCGCTTCAGGCCGGTCGTGCACCACCGCGAGCCCGACCTCGCCGGCAGGTTCGTGGTCCTCAGCGTGGGGCGCCTGGCCCGCGACAAGCGGCACGATGTCCTGATCGAGGCCGTCCTCGCCTCCCGCCACCGGGACCGCATCCAGCTCGTCCTGGCCGGGCGCGGGCCCCTGCAGCAGGAGGTCGAGCGGCGGGCGGCCCGGCTGCCGGTTCCCCCGCGTATCGGCTACGTCAGCGACGACGCGCTGATCAGGTGGCTGAACCTGGCCGACCTGTACGTGCACCCCTCGGAGGTGGAGCTGGAGGGCATGGCGGTCCTGGAGGCCATGGCTTGCGGCCTCCCGGTGCTGGTCGCCGACGCCGCCACGAGCGCGGCCAGGCACTTCGCGATCAGCGAGCACTTCTTGTTCCGCGCGAACGACCCGGTTCACCTGGCCTCGCGCATCGATCACTGGATCGAGCACCCCCGGGAGCTGGCCGCCGCCCGGCGCGTCTATCTGGAGAAGGCGTCGCACTACCGCATCGAGGAATCCGTCCGGCGCCTGGAAGCGATCTACTCACGGTACGCCCCCGCCCGGCGGCGCTGACGGCTCCACCGGTCCCGGGGGGGCGAGGAACCCCCGGCCGACGAGCCACGTCAGCGATCGCCCGAAGCGCGCCGCATCCATCGGGGGACAGACGACATCGCTTCCCGCCAGCGCCCCCAGCGTCCGCCGGCAGTCGAACCGCGGCATGGCCCGCAGCAGGCTGGGGGCGGCGCCGGCGACGGTGAGCGAGAAGAGCGGCAGCACCGCCGC
>JBBIIW010000573.1:0-2122 GCA_037446305.1 Candidatus Rokuibacteriota bacterium | reverse complement strand
CGCCGGGCCCGGCGCCGGCCGGCCTTGGCAGCACGGGCGACGCCTCGCTGTGCGCGCCCTGGAGCTACAGCGGGGTGCCCTCGGTGAGCCTGCCGAGCGGCCTGGGGCCGGGCGGACTGCCGTGGGCGATCCAGCTGACGGCGGCCGCCGGCGGCGAGGTGGCGCTGCTCGGCGTCGCCGCCTGGTGCGAGAACGTCCTGCGCTTCACGGCGGCCCCTCCCCGCTAGTGCTCGACCTCAAGATCGAGGGCGGCCTGGTCGTGGACGGCACCGGCACCGCCGGCGGCCGGGCCGACGTCGGCGTCCGCGACGAGACGATCGTGGCGGTCGGCGATCTCTCCCGCCAGGCCGCCGGCCGGACGGTGCACGCCGCCGGCAAGGTCGTCGCGCCCGGCTTCATCGACATGCACTCGCACTCCGACTGGGTGCTGTGGGCCAACCGGCGGGCCGAGGCGAAGATCCGGCAGGGCGTGACCACCGAGGTGGTCGGCAACTGCGGCTTCTCGCCCGCGCCGGCCTCGGCCGAGCACCTGGACGCCCTCCGGGGCTTCGCCCTCACGCTGCCGGCCGGCCTCGACTTCCGCTGGCGGTCGGTCGGCGAGTACCTCGACGCGCTGGAAGCCGGCGGGCTGGCCGTCAACGTGGTCCAGCTGGTGGGCCACGGCGCCCTCCGCGTGGCCGCCATGGGCTTCGCCCGCCGGGCGCCCACGGCAGCCGAGCTGACCCGCATGCAGGAGCTCCTGGCCGAGGCCATCGAGGCCGGCGCCTGGGGGCTGTCCACCGGGCTGATCTACGCGCCCGGCTCCTACGCGACGACGGCCGAGATCGTGGCCCTGGCCCGCATCGCGGCCCGGCGCCGGCGGGCCTTCTACGCCAGCCACATCCGCGGGGAGGGCAGCACGCTGCTGGAGGCCGTGGCCGAGGCCATCGCCATCGGGCGCCAGGCCGAGCTGCCGGTGCAGGTGAGCCACATCAAGGCGGCCGGCCGCCCCAACTGGGGTCGGATCGCCGCGGCCCTGGGCCAGCTCGACGCCGCCGTGGCCGAGGGGCTGGACGTGACGGCCGACGTCTACCCCTACACGGCCTCCTCCACCACCCTCAGGACGCTGCTGCCGGACTGGGCGCTGGAGGGCGGCGTGGCGGCGATGACCGAGCGGCTGCGGGACGCCGCCACGCGCGCGCAGATCCGCAAGGAGCTGGAGGCGCCGGCGACCGGACAGAGCCTGCTCGACCGCGTGGGATGGGACAACGTCGTCGTCGCCTCCTGCCCGTCGCGGCGCGAGGCGGAGGGCCGGAGCCTCGCCGGGCTGGGCGAGGCCTGGGGGCTGGATCCGCTGGACGTGGCCTTCGAGCTGCTGCTGAGCGACGGCAGCCGCGCCCGGATGATCCTCTTCCAGCTCGACGAGCGCGATGTCCGCCAGGCGCTGGCGCACCCACGCGTGATGATCGGCTCCGACGGCTCGGCCCTCGCCCCGTACGGCGAGCTCGGCGAGGGCAAGCCGCACCCCCGCAGCTACGGGACCTTCGCGCGGGTCCTCGGCCACTACACGCGCGAGCAGCGCGTCCTCACCCTGGCCCAGGCCGTGCACAAGATGACGGGCCTGCCCGCCCGCCGGCTGGGCCTGGCCGACCGGGGCGTCATCCGCGTCGGGGCGCGGGCCGACCTGGTGGTCTTCGATGCGCGCCGGGTCAGCGACCTGGCGACGTACGAGGCGCCCCACCGGTACCCCGAGGGCATCGAGCACGTGGTGGTCAACGGCCGCCTCGTGATCCGCGACGGCGAGCACACCGGCAGCCTGCCGGGACGGGTGCTGCGGCTGCCGTGACGCCCATGGTCGCCGCGCTGGAGGCGCTGGCCCGGCTCACCGTCTCTGCGGCGCCGCTGGAAGCCGTCCTGGACGCCTTCGCCGATCACCTCGGGCGGCTGGTGGGCTTCGACGGCCTGTCGCTGGCGCTGCTCGATGCCGCCGGCACCGGGGCCGCGCTGCTCGACCCGCCCGGCCGGCCCGGGCTCGGTGTCGGCCGGCAGGCCCCGGTCGCCGTCGCCGGCACGCTCCTGGGCCGGACGGTCGAGGACGGCCAGCCCCGGCGCGTGGACGACGGGGCGGGCGCGCTCGGCGCCG
>JBBIIW010000572.1:0-2132 GCA_037446305.1 Candidatus Rokuibacteriota bacterium | reverse complement strand
CCGCGCTGCTGGAGGAGGCCCACCCGGCCGACGTGGCCGCCGTGCTGCGCGAGCTGCCGGGCCCCGACCAGGTCCGGCTGTTCCGCACGCTGCCCACGGCCCGGGGCGGCGAGGTGCTGGCCGAGCTGGACGACCCCACCGCCCGCGAGCTCCTCCGCGCCCTCGACGAGCGCGAGGTCTCGCGCGTCCTGGAGCACATGCCGGCCGACCACGTGGTGGAGGTCGTCGAGGAGCTGCCCCGCGAGGAGGCCGAGAAGATCCTCGACCTCATGGGCGAGGCGAAGTCCGAGGAGGTGCAGGAGCTCCTCGAGTACCGCGAGGGCACGGCCGGGCGCCTCATGTCGCGCGACTTCGTGGCCGTGAGCGAGGCGGCCACCGTGCTGCAGGCCATCGAGCACATCCGCAAGTCGCGCTCCGGCGACGACGCCTTCCACCTGTGGGTGGTGGACGATCACGACCACCTGGTCGGCTTCGTCCCCTTGCACCGCCTGCTCACCGCCGATCCGGCCACGCCCATCCGGGCCATCACCCGGGAGGACGTGGAGGCGGTGAGCGCCGACACCGACCAGGAGGAGGTGGCCCGGCTGGTCGAGCGCTACGACCTGCTGCAGGTGCCGGTGGTGGACGCGGGGCGCCGCCTGCTGGGGATCATCAGCGTGGACGACGTCATCGACGTCATCCACGAGGAGGCCACCGAGGACATCCACCGCCTGGCCGGCGCGCCGGGTGACGAGAGCGTGCTGGATCCGCCCCGCAGCGCCTTCCCCAAGCGGCTGGCGTGGCGGCTGGTCAACCTGGGCACGGCCATCCTGGCCGCCTCCGTCATCGGGCTCTTCGAGACGTCCATCCAGGCCCTGGCCGTCCTGGCCGTGTTCATGCCCATCGTGGCCTCCATGGGCGGCATCGGGACCACCCAGACGGCGACCGTGGTCGTCCGCGGCCTGGCGCTGGGGCAGCTGACGGCGGGCATGGTGGTCCGCGTGCTGCGCAAGGAGCTGTGGCTGGCCCTCACGACCGGGGCGGCCAACGCCGCCGTGCTGGCCCTCATCGCCTACCTTTGGCGCGGCCAGGCGCTGCTGGCCCTGCTCCTGGGCGTGGCCCTGCTGCTCAACATGCTGGTGGCGGCGGTGGTGGGGACGCTGGTGCCGGTCGCGCTCAAGACGTTTCGCGTCGATCCCGCCATCGCCTCCAGCGTGATCATCACCACCTTCACCGACGTCTGCGGCTTCTTCTCCTTCCTGGCCCTGGCCACGCTGTTCATGCGCTTCCTGCTGTAGCGGGGGGCACGTGCTACTTGGCAAGCCCGGCGGGCGCCGAGTAAGATAGCCGGCGGGCCGCAGGGGCATCCTGCCTCGCATGCAACGCGCTGGAGGGACGAACGTGGACGTCGTGCTGGAGAAGAGGCAGGTCCAGCGGGCGTACGAGCTGTACGCGCCCGTGTATGATTTCCTCTTCGACTGGGTCTTCGCCCCCGGTCGCGCCGCCGCCGTCAAGCATCTCGGCCTGCAGCCGGCCGACCGCGTGCTCGAGGTCGGCATCGGCACCGGGCTGAACCTCCCGCTGTACCCGCCCGCCGCCCGCCTCACCGGCATCGACCTCTCGCAGGAGATGCTCGACAAGGCGGTGGAGCGCGTGCAGCAGCTGGCCATGCCGAACGTCACGCTGAAGGTCATGGACGCCACCACCATGGACTTCGCGGACAACGAGTTCGACAAGGCCCTGGCCACCTACGTCATCTCCGCCGTGCCCGACCCGGAGGCCGTCCTGCGCGAGATGCGCCGCGTGGTGCGGCCGGGCGGCGTCATCGTCATCCTCAACCACTTCCGCAGCGAGAAGCGCGCCATCGGACGCCTGGAGGACTTCGTGGCGCCGCTGTGCACGCGGCTGGGCTGGAAGTCGAACCTGCCCCTGAAGCCGCTGCTCAAGCGGGTGGGGCTGATCCCGGAGACGATCGTCAAGGTGAACATGTTCAACGGCTGGCGCCTCGTGAAGTGCGTCAACCGGAAGTAGCCGGCCGGCTCCTCCTCCTCGCCCTCGCCCTCGCTCTCGCCGCGCCGGTCGTCGGCCGCCTGCACGCCGCGGCCCGGGCCGCCGGCTTCCTGGCCGGGTTCCTCGGCCCGCCCGCCTCGCCC
>JBBIIW010000571.1:0-2142 GCA_037446305.1 Candidatus Rokuibacteriota bacterium | reverse complement strand
GCCGGTCAGCATGATGGCGGCGCCGCTGACGATGAGCGGCGCGGCCATCACCGCCCGGAAGCGTCCCGCCCGCAGCGCCGGGCTGTTCACGCGCGGGTCGTCGGCGGCGCCGTCGGGGATGACCACCGCCGCCCGGGTGCCGAGGGCCAGGCCGGGCAGCCCCTGGTCGAGCGGCACGTCGAGCGCGCGCAGGTCGTCGCCCAGCCCGACGGCCGCGCGGCCGCGCAGCAGGCCCCGGCTCTCGTCGGCCAGCAGGAGCGCCACCGCGTCGGCGGCGAAGGCCTCGGCCGTGATCTCCACGATGCGGGGCAGCAGGGACTCGGCGCTCGCGGCCGTCAGGCTGGCCTGCGCGATGCGGCCCAGGGCCTGGATCTCCAGCGTGTGGCGCTCCAGCAGGCGGCTGGTGACCAGCGTGCGGACACGAGCCAGCACCTCCTCGGGCAGGAACGGCTTGGTCATGTAGTCGTCGGCGCCGTCGCGGAGGCCGCGCACCCGCGCCGCGGGACTGGAGAGCGCGCTGAGGACCAGGATGGGGATCTGTCCGAGGTCGGGACGCGACCGGAGCTGCTCGATGACGTCGTAGCCGCTCATGCCGGGCAGCATGAGATCGAGGACGACCAGGTCGGTCTCCGGCGCGCTCTCCAGCGCGGACAGCGCCGCCTCGCCGGTGGCCACCGACTCCACCTGGTAGCCCTCGCCCTCCAGCAGGTCGCGCAGCAGGGCCGAGGTGTCCTGGTTGTCCTCGACCACCAGGATGCGGGCCCGCTCGCCGGTCATCGCGACCCGACCGCGATGCCGGGCACGGTGGCGGTGATGACCCGCGCCAGCTCGTCGGGGGTGAAGGGCTTGGCCACGTAGGCGTCGCAGCCGGCGTGGAAGGCCGACTCGCGGTCCTGGGCGCGGGCCAGGGCCGAGACCGCGATGATGGGCACGCCGCGCGTGTCGGGGTGCTGCCGCAGGCGGCGGGCCACCTCCCAGCCCGACACGCCGGGCAGCATGAGATCCAGCAGCACGACCGCCGGCGGGTCGGCCTGGGCCAGGCGCACCGCCTCCTCGCCGTTGACGGCCACCCGCGCCTCGCCCCCCAGCACCTCCTCGACCACGATCCGCATCAGGTCCTGGTTGCGCTCGTCGTCCTCGACGATGAGGACCGAGCGACCGGTCAGGATCGGCTCCAGGCGGGTCTCCGTCTCGGCCAGGCGGGGCGCCGGCTCGGGCAGCCGGGCCACCGGCAGGCTGAACGTGAACCGGCTGCCGCGGTTCTCGCCGTCGCTCTCGGCCCGCACCACCCCGCCGTGCAGCTCCACCAGGCGTCGCACGATGGCCAGGCCCAGGCCGGAGCCGCCGTGGCGGCGTCGCAGCGGGGACTCCACCTGGTAGAAGGGCGTCCAGATCCGGGCCAGCTCCTCGCGGGCGATGCCGACGCCGGTGTCCTCCACGGTGACCCAGACCTGGTCCTGGTGCCGCCCGGCGCGCACCCGGACCGTCCCGCCGCTGGGGGTGAACTTCACGGCGTTGCCCACCAGGTTGACCAGGATCTGGTGCAGGCGCGTGACGTCGGCCTGCACGGCGGGCACGTCGGGGCCGATCTCGTTGATCGTCCGCAGCTGCTTGGCCCGCGCCGCCACCCGGACCGCGGCCAGCACGTGGTTGACCGCCTCCCGGATGTCCACCGGGCGCGGGTCCAGCTCCACCCGGGCCGCCTCCAGGCGCGAGACGTCGAGCAGGTCGTCGATGAGATCGGTCAGGCGCTGGGCGCTCCGGAAGATCGCCTCCTGGTGCTCGAGCTGCTTGGGGCTCAGCGGCCCGTGCACCTGCCGGATGAGCAGCCGGCTGTAGCCGACGATGGCGGTGAGCGGCGTGCGCAGCTCGTGGCTGACCATGGCCAGGAACTCGCTCTTCAGCTCGTCGAGCCGGCGCAGCTCCTCGTTGACCTGGGCCAGCGCCCGCGCCTCGCGCTCCTTGGCCGCGAACTCGCTCTCGTACTCGCGCACCTTGTCCGCGCTCTCGATCAGCAGGCGGTAGCGCCCGCGGAGCGCGAGGAAGCCGACGGCCGCCGCCGCCGCCAGCCACTCGAGGGCGGCCATGGTGGCCGTGGCGCCCGGGCCCCCGGCGTCGCGGCCGGCCAGCAGGGCCATCAGG
>JBBIIW010000570.1:0-2145 GCA_037446305.1 Candidatus Rokuibacteriota bacterium | reverse complement strand
GCGGGCCCTGCGGGCCCTGAGCCTCCTGCGCGGCGTGTTCGACGGCACGACGGACGGCGTGTACGTCAAGGACCTCGAGGGCCGGTACGTGATGATCAACGAGGCCGGCGCCCGGATGATCGGCAAGGCCGTGGAGGACATCCTCGGCCACGACGACCGGACGCTGTTCGCGCCCGAATCCGCCCGCCGGATCGTGGAGCAGGACCGCGAGGTGCTCGCCGGCGGCCGGGCCCGCACGTTCGAGAACGAGGCGGTGGCCAGCGCCACCGGCTCCGTCCGGACCTACCTGTCCACCAAGGCGCCCTACCGGGACGGGCACGGCACGGTGGCCGGGATCATCGGCATCACCCGCGACATCACCGAGCGCAAGCGCGGGGAGCAGGAACGCGAGGGGCTCCTGGCCCGGGAGCGGGCCGTCCGCCTGGACGCCGAGGCGGCCCGGCGGGAGGCCGAGCAGGCGCGGGCGGCGGCGGAGGCCGCCAACCGGAGCAAGGACCAGTTCCTGGCCGTGCTCTCCCACGAGCTGCGCACCCCGCTCAACGCCGTCCTGGGCTGGGTCGGCATCCTCCGCACCGCCGCCCTGGACGCCGCCACCGCCGCGCGGGCGATGGAGACCATCGAGCGCAATGCCCGCACCCTGACCCAGCTGGTCGCCGACCTCCTGGACGTGTCGCGAATCGTCACCGGCAAGCTGCGGCTCGACGTCCGGCCGGTGGACCTGCCGGCGGTCGTGGAGGCGGCCGTGGACACCCTGCGCCCGGCGGCCGAGGCCAAGGAGATCCGGCTGCAGGCGGTGCTGGACCCCCGGGCCGGCCCGGTGCTGGGCGATCCGGACCGCCTGCAGCAGGTCGTCTGGAACCTCGTCGCCAACGCCATCAAGTTCACGGCCCGCGCCGGTCGCGTGCAGGTCGCGCTGCGGCGCGCCAACTCGCACGTCGAGCTCGTGATCGGCGACACCGGCCGGGGCATCCCGGGCGAGCTGCTTCCGCACATCTTCGAGCCGTTCCGGCAGGGCGACAGCTCCAGCACCCGCGCGCACGGCGGCCTCGGCCTGGGCCTGGCGCTCGTCCGCCACCTCGTCGAGCTGCACGGCGGCCGTGTCGAGGCCGAGAGCCCGGGCGAGGGACAGGGCGCGAGGTTCACCTGCCCAAGCCCGTGGAGACCGCCGAGCTGCTGGCGGTCATCGTCAGCCTCACCCGCCGCGCCGCCCCTGACGCCGGGCGGGAGGCGGCGGCCTCCGGACCGTGCAACACGTTGACACTACAAGAAAATCCCGCCTATGATCCTCTGATGAGTCGCCCGCCTGTCCTGCTTCCCGGAGTCCGGCGATGATCCGGAGCATGACCGGGTTCGGCCGGGCCGAGGCCCGCGGCGAGCGATTCGACCTCACGGTCGAGGTCAAGACGCTCAACCACCGCCACCTCGACATCGCGCTCCGGCTGCCCGCCGCGCTGGCCGGCCTCGACCTGGACGCGCGCCGCCTCGTGCAGGGACGCCTGGAGCGCGGCCGCGTGGAGGTCGCCGTGCAGCTCGTCCCCGCCGCCGGCTCCACCGCGCAGGAGCTGCGGGTGGATCAGGCCCTGGCCCGCCAGTACGTCGAGCAGGCCCGCGCGCTGGCCGCGCAGGTCGGCCTCACCGAGGGCCCGTCGCTCACGTGGCTGCTGGAGCGCCCCGGGGTGCTGCACACCGTCGAGGCGGCGCCGGTGGAGCCGGCGCAGGTGTGGCCGGTGCTGGAGGTCGCGCTGGGCCGGGCGCTGGACGAGGTGGTGACCCGCCGCGCCGCCGAGGGCGCCGTGCTGGCCTCCGAGCTGCGCGGGCTGCGGGCGGACCTGCTGGCCGGGGGGCGGCCGCTGCGGGTTGTCGGCATGCACCTCGATCTCTCGGGCCTGCGCCGCCGCCAGCAGGTGCGCTCCATCCTGCAGCATGTCGATGGCTGCGGTAACCCGGTTCCGACTGTGCTGATGGGCGACTTCAACGAATGGGCGCGGCACGGTGGGGCGCTGCGCGAATTCGCGCACCGCTGGCACGTGCTGCACTCGGGATACACCTTTCCCTCGCGCCGTCCGGTTGCCCAGCTCGACCGCGTGGTGGCCTCGCCCGAATGGCGCGTGGTCGAGTCCTGGGTTCACCACAGTGCCCTCTCCC
>JBBIIW010000569.1:0-2145 GCA_037446305.1 Candidatus Rokuibacteriota bacterium | reverse complement strand
GGGGGCGCGGCAGGCTGCGGCGCGATGTCCCTGGCCGAGCTGCTCACGTCCCTCGCCGTCCTCGGGCTGCTGCTCGCCGCCGCGCTGACGCTGCTCGACGAAGGCCAGGGCCTCTACGCCTTCGGCGCCGCGCGCGTGGAGGCGCAGCAGAGCGCGCGGGCGGCGCTCGACCGCATGGCGCGCGAGATCCGGCAGGCGGGGTGGAGCCGCGGAGCGCAGCCGTTCCCGGCGCTCAGCGTGGCCGAGCCCACGCGCCTCGTCCTGCACCTGGACCTCGACGGCGACGGGGTGATCGCGGGCAACGGCGAGACGGTCACCTGGCTGCTCCGCGGCCGCGTGCTGCGCCGCAATGCGGGCGGCGGCGCCCAGCCCGTCATCAACGGCGTGCGGCACCTGGAGTTCCGCTACCGGGACGCTCACGGACGGCCCACGAGCGTCCCCGACGCGGTCCGGGCCGTGGACATCACGCTCGTCACCGAGCCCGATCCGCTGCCGGCCGGCGCTGGCGCGCGCCCCGGGATCCGCCTGTCCACCTCCGTCCGGCTGCGGAACCGCTGAGCGCGGCCCGGGCGGCGCGCCCGCGGCCGCGGTAGAATCCGTCGATGACGCTCTCACGGCGCCGCCTCCTGGCGCTGCTCGGGGCCGGCGCCGCCGGCTGCACCACGGTGCCCATCACGGGCCGGCGGCAGCTCGTGCTGCTCCCCGAGGAGGCCGAGCTGTCCATGGGCCTGAGCGCCTTCCGCGAGGTGCTGAGCAAGGCCAGGGTGTCCCCGGATCCCGCGCTCAACGAGCAGGTCACCCGGGTCGGCCGCCGCATCGCCGCCGCCACCGGGCGCGACGACTACCAATGGGAGTTCAAGGTCCTCGAGGACAAGCAGGTGAACGCGTTCGCGCTGCCCGGCGGGAAGGTCGCGGTCTACACGGGCATGCTGCCCGTCACCCAGGACGACGCGGGGCTGGCCGCGGTGCTGGGTCACGAGGTGGCCCACGCCACCGCCCGGCACGGCGGCGAGCGGGTCAGCCAGACGCTCCTCGTGCAGACGGGCCTGGCCGCCGTTCAGGTCGGGCTGGCCCGCAACGACCCGCGGACGGTGCAGGCCGTGACGTCCCTGCTCGGCGCCGGCGCCGCCGTCGGCCTGCTGCTGCCCTGGAGCCGCGCCCAGGAGTCGGAGGCCGACCACCTCGGTCTCATCTACATGGCCAAGGCCGGCTACCACCCCTCGGCCGCCCGCGACCTGTGGGTCCGGATGGCCCGGCAGTCCCGCGAGGGGAGCCGGCCCCCCGAGTTCCTCTCCACCCACCCCCTGCCGGAGACCCGGATCCGGCAGATCGAGGCCTGGCTCCCCGAAGCCCTGACGTACTACCAGCCGCGCTGAGAGGGGCGGCCGACCGGCCACGACGGGCAGGGGAGGAGCCCGCCCGGACCCCCACGGATCGTCAAGCGGGCCCTTGATCGGAATCTCGCCAGAAAATCTCGTGTTTTTGCTTGACACGCTCTGGGGCGGATTGTAATGTCGCGCACCAAGTGGGACGAAGTGGGATGAAGTGGAGACATCGTCCCACGCCGGGGGCGGCAGACGCGGCGACATGTTTCGCGGGCGCTACCAGCACACGATCGACCCCAAGGGGCGGCTGAGCATCCCGGCCAGGTTCCGGGACGTGCTGGCCCAGTACGAGGGCATGCTGATCGTGGTCCCCAACGAGATCGCCCTGGAGGTGTATCCCTTCGAGGAGTGGGAGCGCCAGGAGCGCCGGATCAGCGAGCAGTCGCAGTTCAATCCCGAGGTCCGGAAGCTCGGCCGGCTCTACATCTCCCGGGCCAAGGAAGTGGCGCTCGACGGCGCGGGCCGCATCCTGCTGCCGCCCGACAGCCGGCAGCAGGCGGGACTGGTCAAGGAGGTCACGCTGGTCGGCCCCGGCCGGCCGTTCTTCGAGGTATGGGATCGCACGCGGTTCGAGGAGTACGAGCGGACGAACGGCGAGGGGCTGCCGTCGCTGTTCGAGCGGCTGGCGCAGCTGGGAGTGTAGGCGCACACGTACCGGTCCTGGTCGACGAGGTCGCGTTTCTGCTGCGACCCCGGCGCCCGGGCTGGCTGATCGACGGGACGGTGGGGATGGGGGGGCACGCCGAGCGGCTGCTGGTGG
>JBBIIW010000568.1:0-2152 GCA_037446305.1 Candidatus Rokuibacteriota bacterium | reverse complement strand
CGCGGGCGAGGTGGAGGCGGCGCACCTCCTGGGGGATCACGACCACGGCGGCCGCGCGGCCTTCCACAGCCACCCGCACTCGCACGGCGGCCCGGCCCACCGGCACCCGCACCTGCATCCCTCGCGGCGGCTGCTGGCCGTCCTCGAGGGGCCCCGGCGCGGCGGGCTGAGCGTCCTGGGCGTGGGCGCCCTGCACGGCCTGGCCGGCACCGCCGCCGTGTCGCTCTTCGTGCTCGCCTCCCTGCGCTCGCCCCTCGGCGCCGGGCTCTTCCTGGGCGCGTTCGCGCTGGGCACCGCGCTGGGCATGATCGTCCTGGCCGCCGTCATCGCCGGCCCTCTCGCGCTGGCCGCGCGGCTCCGGGGCGCGCAGCGGGGGCTGGCCTTCGGCTCCGGCGCGGCCGCGATCGTCTTCGGCGTCTTCTACGCGGTCCGGGCGCTGTCGGCCTAAGCCTCAGCCCAGCGCGTCCACGAAGCCGGCGATGGGCTCCACCCGGACGCCCTCCACCGCCAGCGCCGGCGCGTACACGACCTCGTCGGCCGCCCACACGATCGTCGCCCGGCGGTCCTTGGTGAGCCCCAGCACGTTGCCGAGGACGGTGGCGATGTTGTCGTTGATCCGCACGGTGTTGGGCCGGAGGGGGGCGGCCAGTCGCCCGTCGCGGATCACGTAGGAGTCGCCGACGACGGTGCAGGTGAAGTCACCGGCGCGGAGGCCGTTGATCGGGTAGGTGTACCAGATGCGGCCGACGTACAGGCCGTCGCCGACGCGCCGCAGGAGCTCTTCGAGCGTGACCGGCTCGGTCCCCTCCACGATCACGTTCGAGGCCGCCACCCCGGGGACGGTGTCGAAGTGACGGCCGCCGCTGCCGAAGCGGAAGCCGTTGCGCGGCACCAGCGCCGCCTCGGCGGCGGCGCCGGTGACGCCGAGCTTGACTCCGAGCGCCGGATCCCGCAGCAGGCGCTGGGTCTCGTACCAGTTGCTCAGGCAGCCGACCAGCACGCCCTCCCGGATGAGATCGGTGCGGCCGGTCGGCAGCCCCTCGCACGTGATGGCCTTGGAGCCGGCCAGGCCCGGCAGCGCGCCGTGGTCGTACAGCGTCAGGCGCGGGGAGGCGACGGGCCGGCCCAGGCGCCCCAGGAACGGCGTGCTCGAGGTGTAGAAGGCGCCGGCGCTGCAGGCGGGGACGATGAGGTTGTTGACGAGGTCCGCCACCGGCTGCGGCCCGAACACGACCGTGCAGGTTCCGCCCGGCACCCGCTCGCCGTCCACGGTCTCCACGGCCTGCCGGGCCGCCTCGGCGCCGGCCTCGCCGGTGAAGTCGTGGAGCCGCGTGCCTGCCCACCAGCCCGAGCCCTTGCCGGCGCGGGCCTCCACCATGGCCGTGACGAAGGACGTGATGATGGTGGACTCGTCCGTCTGCACCTGCGGCATGGCGGTGGAGACGACGGCGATGCGCTCCTGGAGCACGGTGACGTCGCCGCCCAGGATGAGGCCCAGCGCCCGCAGGCCCTCGTCGCTGCCTGCCAGCTGGGCCAGCCGCGAGGAAGCCAGGAAGGCGCGCAGCCCGGCCTGGACGACCCGCCAGCCCGCCTCGACCAGCCCGGCGTCGTCCAGCGCCATCAGCGCCGGGTCGTGGTAGCCGGCGAGGGCCGGGCCGCCGGGAGCCGGCCGCGGCAGCGAGACGAACTGCGGGTCGGCGACCGCGCCCCGGCGGGCGCGGGCCAGCGCCCGCTCGACGCCGGCCGGGCCCAGGTCCGTGGCCTCGCTGCCGAAGCCGTGCTTCTTCCTGAGACCGTCCTCGAGGCGATCCTCGTCCGGGCGTCCGCACTCTCGGCGAGCGCTCGGGGGATCGCCGAGGTCGCTGCCGTCGTCGGTCGCTCGGTCGACGCCGAGTTCCTCCAGGCAGTCGCCGGGCGGTCGGGGCCGGTCGTCGATCGGGCTCTGGCCGAGCTCGTCGCTCGCCACTTCCTCCGCCCCGGTCTCGCGACCGGGACGTACGACTTTCGCCACGCGCTCATCCGGGATGCCCTCTATGGTCAGATCGGGGAGCGCGCTCGGGCGCGGCTGCACCGTCGGGTCGCCTCGGAGGCCGTCCGGCGAGGAGCGGATCCGGCGTACATTTCCGCCCACTTCGAGCTCGGGGGCTCGAGG
>JBBIIW010000567.1:0-2154 GCA_037446305.1 Candidatus Rokuibacteriota bacterium | reverse complement strand
GTCACCATCCCGAGGTAGGCCTGCTGCTCGGGCCGCGGGAGGTCGAGCTGCCGCCGCCCGGCCAGGGGGGCGGGCGGGGGCACCTCCGGCCGCGGCGAGGCCGGCCCCTGCAGCCGGCCGAAGGTGTCGAGCGCCGCCTGCCGGGCGGCGGCGGGCTCGACGGCGCCCACGATGACGAGCACCATCCGCGCGGGCACGTAGTGCTTCCGGTAGAAGGCCCGCAGCTGCTCCCGGGTGAGCCCGCGGATCAGCTCGGGCGAGCCCAGGATCGGCCGGCCGTAGGGATGCGGCTCGTACGCCAGCTCGTACAGGCGGCGCAGCAGATAGCGGTCCGGACTGTCCTCGGTCAGCCGCATCTCCTCGAACACGACCTGGCGCTCGGCGTCCAGATCGGCCTGCTCCAGCGAGGCGTTCACGGCGATGTCGGCCAGCAGGGCGACGCCCGCCGCCAGGTGCTGCGCCGGCAGCACCAGGTCGTAGTGGGTGTAGTCGTAGGAGGTGTAGGCGTTGCTGCGGCCCCCGAGCCCCTCGACCATGGCGTCGATGGAGCCGGTCGGGCGGGTGGGCGTGCCCTTGAACAGCATGTGCTCGAGGTAGTGGGTGAGGCCGACCTCGTCCGGCGCCTCGTCGCGGCCGCCGACCTTCACCCACAGCTGCAGCGCCACCACGTCGCTGGCCCGGTGCTCGTGGACGATCAGCACCACCCCGTTCGGCAGCACCTCCCGGCTGGGCCCGGGGGCGGTGCGGGCGGGGTTCGGCCGCGCGGCCGCGCAGCCGGCCAGCAGCCCGAGCGCGGCCAGGACCGCGAGCGGGCGGCTCACCATGGGACGCCGTTCAGGCAGCAGTCGAAGATGTCGAAGTTGCGCAGGTCGGCGCGGGCGGCGATCCAGGCCCGGTCCACGGGACGGTTGACGATGAAGGGTACGGTCTGCTCGCTCACGCCGCCGTGCGAGCGCAGCGGCTCCTTCAGGAGCGACAGGTCGTGCTCGGCCGGCGACTTGCCGAGCACCACGTCGCGCTCGGCCACCAGGACGAGGTCGCCCACGCGGTCGGGGGGCAGCTCGAAGCGCGCGCAGGCCGTGGCGCGGTCGAGGACCTCGGCGATGCCCGGGGTGGCGGCCAGGCGCGCCGCCAGGCGCGGGGCGTCGGCCGGCCGGGTCAGGTAGAGGGTGGCGAACGAGCCCAGCGCGCCGTGGTGCACGACGTAGGGATCGGTGATGGGCAGGACGATCCGCACGGCCTCCGGGCCCAGCGTCCCATCCAGGAGCGGGCGGAGGTAGACGACGTTGGGCGTGCCGTCGGCCCGCGCCTTGCCGTTCATCCCGTGATCGGCCGTGATGCCCAGGATGGCGCCCTCCCCGTCCAGGGCGTCGAAGTAGCGATCGAGCATGGCGTGGAAGGCGTTGGCCACCGGGTCGCCCGGCGGGTGCTTGTGCTGGATGTAGTCGGTGAGCGACAGGTACATGACGTCGGGGCGCTGGCGGCGGAGCAGCGCCAGCCCGGCCGCCAGCACGTACTCGGACAGCTCGGCGCTGTAGACGTCGGGCACGGGCAGGCCGACCAGGTCGGTGACCCCCTCGATGCCGTGCTCGTCCTTCGTCGCCTGGTCGGCCTTCTCCGAGGAGAAGCAGATGCCGGCCAGGCCGTGCCCGAGGAGCCGGCGCAGCTTGTCCTTGGCCGTGACGACCGCCACCCGGGCCCCGGCCCGGGCCAGCGCGGCCAGCAGGGTCTCGCAGCGCAGGAAGGCGGGGTCGTTCATCATGACCTCGGCCCCCGTGGCCGGATCGTAGAGGTAGTTGCCGGTGATGCCGTGCACGGCCGGCGGCGCGCCGGTGACGATGGAGAGGTTGTTGGGGTTCGTGAAGCTCGGCACCACGCCGCGGGCCAGCGTGCAGAGCCCCTGGCGGCGGAAGCGGGCCACCGCCGGCGCCAGGCCGGCCGCCAGGGCGGCGTCGAAGTAGGCCGGCTCGGCGCCGTCGACGCAGACGACCACCACCGGGCGGGCCGGAAACCGATAGGTGCGGCCGTTGACGGTGACCGGGGCGCTCATCGCCTGCGCATACTACGCCCGGGCGCGGACCCGGGGGAGGGGATTCTTGCCCTCACGCGCCCCGGGCCACCGACGGGGCGCGCAGGGCGGTCCGGCGCGCGGCC
>JBBIIW010000566.1:0-2154 GCA_037446305.1 Candidatus Rokuibacteriota bacterium | reverse complement strand
GGCCGCGCTGGAGTCGCCGCCGCCGCCCGACGCCGGCGCCGCCCGCGCCATCACGGCCGCCGTGCGGGCGCTGCTGGCCGAGCTCGGCTGAGCGTCAGCTCAGGGCGCCCAGGACGAGCCAGACGTTGAGGGCGACGAAGCCGATGATGGAGACCACCGAGAGCGCCAGGTAGCCGCCCCAGAGGGCGATCTGCCGGCCCGAGGCCGGCAGCGGGCGTCCGGCCAGCAGCGCCCCCAGATAGGCCAGCGCGTCCTGCTTGAGCGTCGGCACGCCGAGCGCGTCCACCAGCAGGTGATAGCCGTCGGCCTCGATCAGGTAGAAGGGGTACAGCGCGATCGCGAAGGCCTGCCACTGCACCAGGCCCGAGGCGCCGGCGAAGGCCTGCAGGAAGCTGCCCGGCGGCGCGCTCACCGCCACCAGGAACCACAGGGCGCCCAGCACGAGATGGACCACCGTGCCCGAGACCGCGGTGACCAGCCGGGCGCGGGGGCCGGCCATGAAGGCGTCGGTGACGTCCACGTAGAAGGTGGGCACGAAGCCGTGCAGGAAGGTGAAGCCGAACTCCCGCACCCGGCGCCCGTAGTGGACGAGCGCCAGGCCGTGCACCATCTGGTGGCCGGCCAGGGTGACGAACAGCAGGCCCTTGACCGCCAGCAGGGACAGCCAGGGACTGGCCCCCAGGCCCGAGGCCACGTCGCCGGCCTGGCCCCAGAGCCGCACGGCCGCCGCCGCGCCCGCCGCGGCCAGCGTCAGACAGAGGACGACGGCCAGCGGCGTGAACAGCAGGAAGCCGCCCCAGCGGTACACGTGGTGGAAGAACGGGTGGACCCGGCGGCTGGAGACGTTGATGCGCTCCAGGGCCGTCAGCGCGGTCTCCGCGGCCCGCAGCAGCCGGCGGTCGCGGTGCCGGGCCAGCGCGTAGCGCAGGCGCGAGGCCGGCGCCAGCGTGAGCAGCTGCGCGCGCTGCAGCTTGCGCACCAGGGCCGGGATCAGGTCGAAGTCGAACTGCCCGTAGGCCAGCAGGTAGGCGGCGGCCAGGTCCTGGATGGAGGCCCGCCCGTCCATCCGCTCCCACAGGAACCGCTCGCGGTCGGAGAGCACCAGGAAGCGGTCGGTCTCGGTGTTCTTGAGGATGAAGGTGCGCTGGCTGTCCACCCGGGAGGTCACCTCGGCCAGCTCGAACTGCTCGGGCGGCACCCGCTGGGGCCGCATCCTGATCCAGGCCGCGGCGCTGCCGACCTGGCGGATCTCGAAGGCGTCGTCGCCCTCCTGCCGGACGAGCAGCTCCAGCCGCGCGCGGCGGGGGGCGCCCGTCTCCGTCATCGGCCTTCCACGTCGAGGCCGGTGGCCTCCAGCCCCCACCGCGTCACCTCCGCCACCAGATCGCCCGAGGCCCGCAGGCGCTCGATGAACACGTGGACCAGCGAGCGGAAGAAGGCGGCCGCCGCCCGGGGATTGACCTCGATGAGCAGGTTGAGGTTGTCCCGGTCGAGGACCAGCAGCGCGGCCTCGCTCTCGGCCTGCACGGTGGCCGAGCGGGGTGCCCGGTCGAAGAGCGCCATCTCGCCGAAGAAGTCGCCGGCCGTGGCGCGGCCCAGCACCTGCTCCACGCGCCCGGTGACCGCCTTCGAGATGACGACCGTGCCCTGGCGCACCACGTACATCTCGTCGCCGGGGTCGCCCTCCCGGAACAGCGCGACGCCCCGCCGGAGGGAGCGCTCGCGCAGGCGGGCGGCGAACGCCTCCAGCTCGGCGGCGGTGAACTCGCGGAACAGCCGGACGGTGGCGAGGAAGGCCGCCGTCTCGGCGGTGGTCGCCACCTCAGGTCGCGAGGCGGCGGAGCAGCGCGGCCCGCAAGGCGTGCGCCTGCTGCGCCAGCGGCGTGTCCGCCAGCCGGGCGACCGCCGTCCGGATGGCCGCCCGTTCCTCCTCGCTCAGCTCGTACTCGGCCAGGATGCTCTCCGGCGCCCGCTGCAGGCGGCTCAGGAACTCGGGATCGACCATGGCGCGACCGACCAGGTCGGGCAGGCGGAGCGGCATGGCGCCGGGATCATACCACGCGCCCGCCCGGCACGCCGGGGGCTGGAGCCCTGAGCGCATGGCCGGCGAGCCCGGGGCGCCGGCCAGGATCCGGCCGCCGGCGGCGGCCCCGC
>JBBIIW010000565.1:0-2156 GCA_037446305.1 Candidatus Rokuibacteriota bacterium | reverse complement strand
GGGCACCAGCTGCTTGCTGCCCGTCAGCCGCCAGCCGGCGGCGGTGGGCTCGGCGCGGGTGGCGGTCGCCGCCGGGTCCCAGGTCATCTCGGCGTCCACCAGGGCGATGGTCGCCCGGGCCCCGCCGCCGGCGATGGCCGGCAGCCAGCGGCGCTGCTGGGCGTCGCTGCCGGCGGCGGCGATGGCCAGCCCCGCCAGCACGGTCTCCCGGAACGGCCCCGGGTAGGCCGCCCGGCCCAGCTCCTCCTGCAGGATCGCCGTCTCCACCATGCCGAGCCCGCTGCCACCGTGCGCCTCCGGCAGCGCCAGCCCCTGCCACCCCAGCTGGGCCATGTCCTTCCACAGGGCCTCGCTGTCGCCGCGCGGGTCGTCCCACAGGACGCGGACGGTGGCCGGGCGGCAGTGCTCGTCCAGGAAGGCGCGGGCGGCGTTCCTGAGCAGCTGCTGGTCGGCGTTGAAGGCGAAGTCCATCAGGCCCGCGCCCGGTCGGCGCGCGGCTCGCGGGGCAGGCCCAGGACCCGCTCGCCGATGACGTTCTTCTGGATCTCGGAGGAGCCCGCGTAGATGGTGCCGGCGCGCGACCAGAGGTAGGCGTAGGCCCAGGTCTCGCCGTGCCCGGAGGAGGCCGTGATGCGCCCGCGCAGCTCCTCGGGCAGCCCCGCCGTCAGCTGGCCGAAGGGCCCCAGGATCTCGAGGGCCAGCTCCAGGAAGCGCTTCTCGAACTCGCTGTAGGAGAGCTTGGTGATGGAGGAGGCGGCGCCGGGCGTCTCGCCCCTGTCGAGCGCGGACAGCACGCGCAGCGCCGCGTAGCGCTGCACCTCCAGCTCGGCGTAGATGCGGCCGAGCCGGCTGCGCACCAGCGGGTCCTCCAGCAGCGGCCGGCCGTGCCGGCGCAGGACGCGGCTGGCCCGCACCAGCTCCTGGAAGGCCGCCGCATAGCGGGTGACGCGGGCCAGCGAGTTGCCGCCCCGCTCGTAGGAGAGCGTGGTCTGCGCGATCTCCCAGCCCTGGCCCGGCCGCCCGACCAGGTCCCCCTTGTCCACCCGGGCGCCCGTCATGAAGACCTCGCAGAACTCGGCCGTGCCCGTGATCTGCGTCAGCGGGCGCACCTCCACGCCCGGCTGCCGCATGCTGATCAGGAAGCACGAGATGCCCCGGTGCTTGGGCGCCGCCGGGTCGGTCCGGGCCAGCAGCAGGCCCCGGTCGGCGATGGCGCCGTAGGAGGTCCAGATCTTCTGGCCGGTGACCTCGAAGTGATCGCCCCGGTCCTCGGCCCGCGTGCGCAGGCTGGCCAGGTCGGAGCCGGCGTTGGGCTCCGAGTAGAGCTGGCACCAGATCTCCTCGGCGGTGAGGATCTTGCGGAGGTAGCGCTGCTTCTGCGCCTCGGTGCCGTGGTGGATGATCGTCGGGCCCACGATGCCGATGCCCAGCCCGTTGATGGTGGGCGGCGCGTTCACCCGGGCCATCTCGTCGGCGACGATCGCCTGGCGCAGGGCGCTGGCCCCCTGGCCGCCGTACTCGCGCGGCCAGCCCATGCCCACGAAGCCCGCCTCGTACAGCGTGCGGTGCCACTGGCGCTTCTCCTCGAGGGTCTTGAGCTCGTGCCGCGGCGTGTGGGTCTCGAACCAGCGCCGGGTGGCGTCGCGGAAGGCGCGATCCTCGGCGGAGAGCGTCAGGTCCATGCCGACGCTTCTACCATGCCCCCGGGGGACCGGCAACCGTCACGCCCCGGGCTCCGGCAGCCGGTAGATGGCCGTGTGCAGCACGTGGGCGGCCGGGCGCCCGCCCGCCACGATCAGCAGGTCCAGCTCGATGTACTCGCGGCCCTTGCGCTCGTAGAGCGAGCGCACCCGGCCGAGCGTCCGCAGCGGCTGGCCGGCGCGGGCCCCGCCCAGGTGGCGCACGCGGCTGCTCACGTGGATCCACGGGCCCAGGCGCACGTTGCGGTCCAGGGCCCGGTTGGCCTGGTCCAGGAAGAAGGCCGGGTGCACCCAGGCCTCGGGCCCCCGGTAGAGCGGCAGGGGGTCCGCCACCCGATCCAGCCACGCCGCGGCCTGCGCGGCGTCGTACGTCGTCTCGGGCGTGCCGAGCGCCGCCAGGGCCTCGAAGTGCTCGCGGCGGGCCGCCGGGCGCTCGACCGGCAGGGGCGCCGCGCG
>JBBIIW010000564.1:0-2159 GCA_037446305.1 Candidatus Rokuibacteriota bacterium | reverse complement strand
CCGCGGAGGCGGCACACCCGCTCCACCGCCGCCTCCAGCGCGGCCTTGGACAGCGCGCCGCTGCGGTAGGCCTCCACCAGCGCCTCCGCCGCCGCGCGCTGGGCGGCCTCGGTGTGACAGACGAGGAGAAGATCGTGCCCGGCGGCCGCCGCCCGGACCGCCGCCTCGCCGATCGGGCACGTCTCGGCCACCGCGCCCATCTCGAGATCGTCCGAGACGATCAGGCCCTGGAAGCCGAGCTCCAGCCGCAGGCACTCCTCGACGATGCGCCGCGAGAAGGTGGCCGGCACCTCGGCCGGGTCCAGGCGGGGGTACACGGGATGCGAGGTCATCACGCATTCGACGCCCGCCGCCATGGCCGCCACGAAGGGCGGCAGGTGCGTGGCCCGCATCTCTTCCCACGTCGACTCGATGCGCGGCAGCCGCAGGTGGGCATCGAGCGGCGAGTGGCCCTTGCCCGGGAAGTGCTTGGCGCAGGCGGCCAGGCCCCCCCGGGCCAGGCCCTGGATGCGGGCCACCCCGAAGCGGGCCACCAGGGCCGGGTCCCGGCCGTAGGAGCGGATGCCGATGTTGGGGCTGTAGCGCTCGGTGAGCACGTCCAGCACGGGCCCCAGGCTGAGATCCACCCCCAGCCGGCGCAGCTCGCGCGCCTCGATGAGGCCCTGGCGGTGCGCGAGGCGTTCGTCGCCGGCGGCGCCGACGGCCAGGTTGTCGGGGAAGATCGTGACGCCCCGGCCGAGCATGATCACGCGCCCGCCCTCGTGGTCGGTCGCCACCAGCAGCCGGCGCTCGAGCGCGGACTCGAGCGCGCCCAGCAGCGCGAGCAGCTGCTCGGGTGACTGGAAGTTGCGCCGGTAGAGGATGAGCCCGCCGGCGCGCGTGTCGCGGAAGAGCCGCACGTCCTGCTCGCGCAGCGTGGGACCCGGCAGCCCGATCATCAGCCGCTCGCCGACGAGGTCGGCCAGATCGCTCACGGTGCGATTCTATCCGACGTGCCACGGCGGCGCCGCGCTCGGCGCGCGTGACACGCTGGCCCGCTGCCGGCGGCGATAACCCTTCGTCGCCGCGCTGCTTCCCCGGCTCCACCCGTGGCACGCCCGCTGCACGGCCGGGGGGGCCGGCCCGGCCGCCGGGCGGGGCCAGGGGGTGCATTCGCACGATGCCGACCAGCCGCGCGCTCCGGGTGGCGCTGCTCGCCGGGGCCGCTCTGGCGGCCAGCGGCTGCGGCACCGTGGGCCTCACGATGATCGGCGTGGCGGCCGGCAGCGCGGCGGTGGGGGCCACCACGTACACGCTCGACGGCATCGCCTACCGCACCTTCGCGGCCAGCCTGGCCGACGTGCGGCGCGCCATCGCCGTGTCGCTGCACCGCATGGCCATCGTCGTCAGCCAGGACGATGCGACGGACGAGGGACAGGAGATCGTGGCCGAGGCCGGTGATCGCGTGATCCACATCGAGCTGGAGCGACTGACCGAGCGCACGACGCGCATGCGGGTCACCGCCCGGTACGCCGTCGTGCTCCGCGACCGCGCCACGGCCGGCGAGATCATCGCCCAGACCGAGGAGGCGCTGGGAGAGGTCGCCTCCTACCCGGCCGGGGCGGCCAGGAGCCGCCGGTGAGGCGCTGGATCCTGGCCGGGCTCATGGCGGCCGCCGCCCTCGCGCTGGAGGCCTGGCTGGGCGGCGCGGGCGGCCAGGGGGCCGCGGCCGCCGGCAGCGCCTACGAGCAGCTGAGCGCCGGCAACCGCACGATCGCCCGGGCGCTGGTCGAGGCCCAGGTGGGCCAGGGCCGCCGGCTGACCCTGGAGGAGATCGCCAGCCGCCGCCTGGGCGGCGAAACGTGGAGCCAGGTGTTCCGGAGCCTGCGCGCGCGGGGGCTCGTCCGCGACCGGGGCGCGCAACTCCTCCAGCGACCGGCGGTCCGAAACGGCGCAACCGGGGAAGGGGTCCGCGGATCACGTATAGGGTATAGTTCGTTTCGGCGGTGATGAGCTACGGAGGCGCGGAGGGGACTTCTCCAGGTCTCCGTGGCGGAATAACGAGGTGGGGAGGCGTACGATGTCGAAGACCACCCTCGCGATCTCGGCGATCCTCGTCCTGGGGCTGATCCTCGCGGCGCTCGCCGTCCGGCTCGCGCGCGTCCGCGCCTGAAGGTAAG
>JBBIIW010000563.1:0-2172 GCA_037446305.1 Candidatus Rokuibacteriota bacterium | reverse complement strand
CGGCCTCGCCGCGCCCGGCGTGCTCCGCGGCGCCGGGCCCGTGGAGATCCGCATGCGGGCCACCGCGCGCGGCGAGGAGGTCTGGTTCGACCCCGTCGGGATCCTCGTCCAGCCGGGGCAGACGGTGCGCTGGGTGGTGGAGCGCGACGTGCACACCACGACCGCCTACCACCCGGCCAACGACGCCCACGCGCTGCGCATCCCCGAGGGCGCCCGGCCCTGGGACTCCGGCTTCCTCGTCCAGCCGGGGGCGCGCTTCGAGGTGACGCTGACGGTCGAGGGGGTGTACGACTACTACTGCATGCCGCACGAGCAGGCGGGGATGGTGGGCCGCATCATCGTGGGCCGGCCGGCGGGGCCGGGCGCGCGGCCCTTCGATGACTTCGCGGGCCGCCCCGAGGCGGCCGGCTGGAAGCCTGTCCCGCCGGCGGCGCGCCGCGCCTTCCCCGCCATCGAGCGCATCATGCGGGAGGGGGTCGTGCGCCGCGCATGATCGGGCTCAAGCGCGTCTGGGACCCGCCCTCGCCGCGCGACGGGCGGCGCATCCTGGTGGACCGGCTCTGGCCGCGCGGGCTGTCGCGCGAGCGGGCGCGGATCGACGAGTGGGTGAGGGACCTGGCGCCGTCCGACCGGCTCCGGAAGTGGTTCGGCCACGATCCGGCGAGGTGGGCCGAGTTCCGGGAGCGGTACCGGCAGGAGCTGCAGGCGCAGCCGGACGCCGTCCGGGCGCTCGCCCGGCGGGCGGCTCGCGGGAGGATCACGCTGGTATTCGGGGCCCGGGATCCCGAGCACAACAACGCCATCGTGCTCAAGGAGGTGCTGGAGGGGCGGCGGCCCCGGCGCCGGCGCCGCTGATGCCGGCTCGCGCGCCAGCCGCCGCCCGTGCGATGCTCGGGGTGTCGTGACCCTGGATCCTCGATCGCTCCGGGAACGGTTGTACGCGGCGCTCGCGCCGAGGGCCGAGATCCTCGACGCCTACCTGTTCGGATCGGCGGCGACGGGATCGGCACAGGCGCACAGCGACGTGGATGTGGCGGTGTATGTCGCCCAACCGCGCCCGCCATCGTCGGCGTTCGGCTATGCGGCGGACCTCGCCGCGGCGCTCATGCAGGCGCTCGGCGCTCCGCGGGTGGACGTGGTCGTGCTCAACGAGGCCCCGCCACTCCTCTACCACCGGGTGCTGCGCGACGGCGTCAGAATTCTCTCGCGCGACCTCCGGGCCACCACGACCCGGGAGGGCCGGGCCCTGTCGCGCTACTGCGACTACGCGCCTCAGCTGGCGAAGATCGAGGCCGCGCACGGGAACCGGATCGCCGCCGGCCGGTTCGGCCGATGACGCCGGGCCAGCCCGACTCGGGCGTCCTGCGGCGTCACCTGCTCGCCCTGGACACGGCTATCCAGCGGCTCCGGCGCCACAGCGGCACGTCCCTCGCCGCCCTCCGCGAGAACCCGGACCTGCAGTGGGCCGTGGAGCGGGGCTTGCAGCTCTGCGCGCAGAACGCGCTCGACATCGCTACCCATCTGGCCGCCGCCGCCGGCCGCGACACGCCGGACTACGCGAGCGCCATCGACGTCCTCGCCGAGCTCGGGGTCCTGCCCGCCCCGTTCGCTCGCCGGTTTCGCGGCGTCGCCGGCTTCCGCAACGTGCTGGTCCACGGGTATCTCGCGCTCGACCTCGCCCGGGTGCACGAGCTGCTGAACGCCGGACTCGAGGACTTCGTCGAGTTCGCCCGCCACGTCGAGGCGTTTCTCCAGCGGGCCTGAGTCGGCGCCCCCTCCGGGGGACTGGCCTCGCCGCGAGGACCCGCGGAGCCTGGCGTTCTGGACCCGGCCCTCCGAGCTGCGGCAAGTGCGCCGACATCAACGCCCTGTTCGTCGCCCTCCTGCGTGGGGTGGGCGTGCGGGTGCTCGAGCTCGCGGGCACCGCGGGCCGCCGCCGCTCCCTGGCGGACTACCGCGGTCGCGTGGCACGAGGCCGTGACGGCCTCGCGGGTGCGCACGCTGCCGGCGACGTTCCTGGTGGGGCCTGACGGCCAGGTCCGTTACAGCGTGATCGGCGAGCTGGACTGGTCCACCGACCAGGTGGTGGCGCTGGTCCGGCGGCTCCTGCCCTGACCGCCGGCGGCCGGGGCGCTCCCGCCGGGGCCGCGGCCGGCGGACGGGGTGGTCAGG
>JBBIIW010000562.1:0-2182 GCA_037446305.1 Candidatus Rokuibacteriota bacterium | reverse complement strand
GAGCACCCAGCCCACGACGCCGGCCAGGAGGCCGGCGGCGTGCAGGCCGCGCAGGACGTGCACCTGGGGCGCGAGGCTGGCCGGCGACGCCAGCCGCAGGGCCACCTCGCCGAGGCACGCCAGCGCCAGCCAGGCGGAGGCCAGCGTCAGGTGACGCCGCACGAGCGCCAGCGGGGCCGGGTCGAGCGCGCGATGGATCCAGACGGCGAAGGCGGCGAAGGCCGCTCCCTCGGCCAGCGAAGCGGCGAGCAGGGCCGGCGGGCGCCCGGCGAGCGTGCCTCCGGTTCGCAGGAGCAGGGCGGCCGCCAGGGCGCCGGCCAGCCACGGCGCGAGCACCGGCCGGGCCATGGGGCGGCCGGTGAAGCGCGGGACGAGGTGGTGGGCCACGCCCGGGATGAGCGTGGCGAAGAAGCCGAAGACCTGCACGTGGGCGTGCAGTAGCATCACCGTGGCCGGGGCGGCCGCCAGGCCCCCGTAGAGCCAGGCCAGGAGCCAGACGCCGAGCGGGATGCCGGCCAGCAGCGCGGCCGCGAACGCCAGCAGGGCGAAGGGCCTATAGACGAGGGAGGCTTCCATGGACCGTCGGGACCGCGGACGCTCGCTGCTCGCCGAGTGGCTCGCCACCCGCCCGGGCAGCTTCTGGGAGGACGACGCCTACCTGCGCTGGGCGCTGGCCCGGCGCCTGGGCCCCGAGCGCCTGGCGGCCGTGGAGCCGGCGCTGCGGCAGGCCGGTGAGGACGCCGCCGGGTTCATCGAGCGCGCGTGCGCGCAGCTCGACCGTCCCGAGAGCCTGCCCCGGCTCAGCGCCTGGAGCCCGAGCGGGCAGCACGTGGACGAGATCGTCTTCCACCCGCTGCACCACGAGGTGGGCCGGCGCGTGTGGCGCTCGGGGATCATCGCCGTGCTCGGCCAGCCCGGGCACGTGACCGAGCACACCGCGCTCACCTACCTCTTCGGGCTCAACGGGGAGGTGCCGCACCTCTGCTCGGTGGCCTGCACGGCCGGGCTCGTCAAGGCCATCCAGCGCGCCGGCGACGACCGGATGCGGCGCGAGTGGCTGCCGCGCCTGCTCGAGCGCGACTACGACCGGCGGTGGCACGGCGCGCAGTTCGTGACCGAGGTGCAGGGCGGCTCCGACGTCGGCGCCAACGTCTGCCGGGCCCGCCCCGGCGGACCCGAGGGCGCCTGGCTGCTCGACGGCGAGAAGTGGTTCTGCTCGAACGTCTCGGCCGACCTCTACGCGGTGAGCGCCCGGGTCCCGGGCGGACCGGACGGCACCGCCGGCGTGGCGCTCTTCGTGGTGCCGCGGCGCCGCCCGGACGGCCGCCCCAACGGCGTCGCCATCCGCCGGCTGAAGGACAAGCTCGGCACCCGGACCCTGCCGACCGCCGAGGTGGACTTTCACGACGCGCACGCCTGGCCGCTCGGGCGGCTCGAGGAGGGCTTCCGGCTGCTGATGGGCATCGTCATCAACACCTCGCGGCTGGCCGTGGCCACCGACACCTCGGCGATCATGCGCCGGGCCTTCGTCGAGGCCGAGCGCTACGCGCGACTGCGCGAGGCGTTCGGGCGCCGCCTGATCGAGTTCCCGGCCGTGCGCGGACAGCTGGCCGAGATGCGCGCCCTGGCCACCGCCGGCCTGGCCGCCACGCTCTTCGTCGCCGGCCTGGAGGACCGGCTGGCCCGCCAGGGGCTGGCCCCCGAGGACGACCCGCTGTTCCGCACCGCCGTCAACCTCACCAAGTATCTCTGCTCGCTGGACGCCGGCCCGGTCGTGCACCACGCCATCGAGATCCTGGGCGGCAACGGGACCATCGAGGACCTGAGCCCGCTGCCCCGGCTCTGGCGGGAGGTGCCCGTGCAGGAGTCCTGGGAGGGGCCGCACAACACGCTGATGGCCCAGCTGCTCCGCGACGCCCTCCGCGCCAAGCTGCACGACCCGCTGGTCGCCCGCACCCAGGAGCTGCTGCTGGGAGTGGAGGCGCCGCGTCTGGAGGCCCTCCGCGATCAGGCCCTGGCCGCGCTCGACGACACACGCGCGCGCCTGGACGGCCTGCTGAAGGGCGACCCCGAGGAGGCCGGATACGTCGTCCGCGGGGTCATGGGCCGGCTGGGCCGGTTGTTCCAGATTTCCCTCCTCCTCGAGGAGGCGGCCGCGGCTGGCGCGCCCCGCTGGCTGCCG
>JBBIIW010000561.1:0-2182 GCA_037446305.1 Candidatus Rokuibacteriota bacterium | reverse complement strand
GGGTCGGGCCGGGCGCGACCGGCCGGCGGGGCGGCGGGCGTGGCGTCGAACGCGCAGACGAACGGCGCCCGGGCCGGGTCCAGGGGCAGCGGCTCGCGGTTCAGCCGCAGCTCGATGAGCGTGGTGGTGAAGGGGTGGAAGACGCGGAACCCCCGGAACCGCGGATCGTTGAGGACCTTCCGGAGGTCGAGCTGCGCGTCCCACTTGCCCTCCTCATCCACCCGGCCGTCCAGACGCTTCTCGCTGCCGTGGCCCGAATAGGCCACCAGGCGGGAGCCCGAGGAGGCGATCACCCGCACGCGCAGGCGGCCCTGGTCGACGTCCCGCAGCCGGGCCAGGTTCAGGTGGAAGCAGCGGAAGCTCGGGTCGGCCCGGTAGGCGTGGACGTGGGTGTCGATGGCGGCCGCCTCGCGGAACGGGTTGTCCTCGTGCGTCACCAGCTGCAGGTGGTAGTCGCGGACGGGGTCGCCGCGCTCGTCCACGGCCCGGACCACGAACTGCTGCCAGAGCTGGCCCTCGTCGGTCAGCCGCGCGCGCGCCGCCCGGGTGGCCTCGGCGGCGGCCTGCTGCCAGGCGGTGAAGTGCGCGCGCTTGTCCACCTGCAGCGCGCGCAGCACCAGGTCGACGAGGCCGGCGCCCCGGTCGGGATCGCTCAGGATGGTGGCGTGGTTCACGCCGCCGATGGGCGCCAGCGGGCTGTCCAGGCGGGGGCCCAGGATCCGCACGCGCCCCTGGGCCCCGGGCCGGGCCGGATCGCGGGTGAGGTCGAGCAGGAGCTTGCGGGTGTCGAGGGCGCAGCCGGCCCACCGGACGGTGCCGTCGGTGCCCGGCTCGTCCACGACGGCGCGGAACCCCCGGTAGGTCTCCGTCCCGCAGAGCGTGAAGACCCAGGGCGTGGTGCCGTCCGGGCCGTAGCAGGGCTCGGCGCCGAAGAGATCGCGGTCGGCCAGCTCCCAGGTGAAGCGGCTGCCCAGCTCGAGGGCGTCCAGCACGAGGTCGCCCGCCTCCAGGAAGTCGGGGTCGGTCATGTCCGGATTGCCCTTGAAGACGGCGCCGAGCCAGGACCGGCCCTTGTGGGCCAGCGGCGAGCCCCAGGTGGCCGGCGCCAGACCGATCAGGTGCTTCAGGCGGCCGGTTCGCCCCGCGTACTGCGTGAGCCAGGCGCGGATCACCAGCATGCCCGTGGAGTGCACGATGGCGTCGAACGGCTGGCCGTGGCCCAGTCCCGCTTCCAGCCCGAGCGCGCGGTCGAAGCCCTCGGCGATGTCCCGCACCGTCACCTCGTTGGTGAGGCTCCGGTAGGAGCAGATCCGGACATCGCCGGGGCGGTACCCCCGGCCTTCCAGGATCTTTCGCCACGGCTCGAACGACGCCCCGCGGTCGGAGTAGCCGTGGATGAGCACGACGGGGATCGGCACGCGTCACCTCCCGGCAGGGCCCTGCAGCGATCATAGGAGGCGGGCGCGGCCGACCGGCAACTTTTCGGGTCTCCGCCTCGCTTGACCCGGCCGTGCCTCGCCGCATAGCCTGGCGCGGCGATGTTCAGGCCCCGGCGGCTGGACTACGGCTGGGTGATCGTGGCCGCCCTCTCCCTGACCGAGACGGTCTCGTGGGGCATCCTCTATTACGGCTTTCCCGTCATGCTCGGGCCCATGGAGGCCGAGCTGGGCTGGTCGCGCGTGCAGGTCACCGGGGCCTTCTCGGTGGGGATGGCGGTCGCCGCGGTGGGAGCCCTCCCGGTCGGACGGTGGATCGACGGCCGCGGGGCCCGGGGCCTGATGACGGCCGGCTCCTGTCTGGGCACGCTGCTGCTCCTGGCCTGGTCCCGGGTGGAGAGCCTGCCGGCGCTCTACGCGGTGTGGATCCTGATGGGGCTGGCCCTGGCGGCGACGCTCTACGAGCCCGCCTTCGCCGCCGTCGTCGGCTGGTTCCCGTCCGGATCCCGGGAGCGCGCGCTGCTCGTCGTCACGCTGGCCGGCGCCCTGGCCAGCACGATCTTCATGCCTCTGGAGGCCTGGCTGGTGGAGCGGGTGGGCTGGCGCTCGGCCCTGGTGGTCGTGGCCGGGGTCGTGGCCGTGCTGACGATCCCGGTGCACGCGTTCGTGCTGCGCGCGCCGCCTCGCCTGAGCCGGCCGGTCCCGGGCCAGGCGCCGTCCAGCCCGCTGCCCGGCGTCACGCTGGG
>JBBIIW010000560.1:0-2204 GCA_037446305.1 Candidatus Rokuibacteriota bacterium | reverse complement strand
GGCGCCGCCCGCGCCCCATCCGGTTGCCGCCGCACCGGCCGCCGGCGAGGAGGTCGAGCGCGTGCCGATGACCACGCTGCGCCGGCGGATCGCCGAGCGCCTGGTGGAGGCGCAGCGCACGGCCGCCATCCTCACCACCTTCAACGAGATCGACTGCAGCGCGCTGATGGCCGCTCGCCGCCGCTACCGCGAGGCGTTCCGGGCCCGGCACGGGGTGGACCTGGGGCTCATGTCCCTCTTCGCCCGCGCCGTCGTCCTGGCCCTTCGCGACATCCCGGTCGTCAACGCCCGCATCGAGGGCGACGCCATCGTGTACCACCGCTTCGTGCACCTGGGCCTGGCCGTGGCCACGCCGCGCGGCCTGGTGGTGCCGGTGATTCGCCACGCCGACCGCATGAGCCTGGCCGAGCTGGAGCGGGCCGTCGAGGCGACGGCCTCGCGGGCCCGCGAGGGCCGGCTGGTGCCGGACGACCTGGCCGGCGGCACCTTCACGATCACCAACGGCGGCGTGTTCGGCTCGCTGCTCTCGACGCCGATCCTCAACCCGCCGCAGTCCGGCGTCCTGGGCATGCACACGATCCAGGACCGCCCGGTGGCCCGGGAGGGCCAGGTCGTCATCCGCCCCATGATGTACGTCGCGCTGTCGTACGACCACCGCCTGATCGACGGCGAGCAGGCGGTCACCTTCCTGGTGCGCGTGAAGGAACGGCTGGAAGACCCCGTGCGCATGCTGCTCGAGGTGTAGGGTGGCCGCCGGGCCGTACGACCTGCTGGTCATCGGCGCCGGGCCCGGCGGCTACGTGGCCGCCATCCGCGCCGCCCAGCTCGGCCTGAAGGTCGCCTGCGTGGATCGCGACCCGGCCCTGGGCGGCACCTGCCTGCGCATCGGCTGCATCCCCTCCAAGGCGCTGCTCGATTCCAGCGAGCTGTTCTGGCAGGCGCGGCGGCACCTGGGGGCGCACGGCATCTCGGTGGGCGAGGTCACGCTCGACCTCGGCGCCATGATGGCGCGCAAGGACCGCGTGGTGAAGACGCTCACCGGCGGCGTCGCCCTGCTGTTCCGCAAGCACGGCGTCACGCGCCTCACCGGCCAGGCCCGCATCCTGGCCCCGGGGCGCGTGGCGATCACGGGGCCCGACGCGGGCACGGTCAGCGCCCGGCACATCCTGATCGCCACCGGCTCCGAGCCCGCGCCGCTGCCGGGCCTGGACTTCGACGGCCGGCGCATCGTGTCCTCCGACGAGGCGCTGGCCTTCGACGCCGTGCCCCGGCGCCTGCTGGTCGTGGGCGCCGGCGCGGTGGGCCTCGAGCTGGGCTCGGTGTGGGCGCGCCTGGGCGCCGAGGTGCGGGTGATCGAGGCGATGGAGCGCATCGTGCCCGCCCTGGACGAGGAGCTGGCGCGGGCGCTCCAGCGCTCGCTGGAGCGCCAGGGCCTCACCTTCCAGCTCGGCGCGTCGGCCAGCAAGGCCGCGGTGCGGGACGACCGGGTCGAGGTCACCGTTGAGGCGCGCGGCGCCACGACCACCGAGGCCTGGGACCGGGTGCTGGTGGCGGTGGGCCGCCGGCCGCACACCGCCGGGCTGGGGCTGGAGGAGATCGGGGTCGCGCTGGACGAGCGGGGACGGGTGCGCGTGGACGAGCACTGGACGACCACCGTCCCCGGCATCCACGCCATCGGCGACGTCATCCCGGGGCCCATGCTGGCGCACCGGGCCTCGGAGGAGGGGATCGCCTGCGTCGAGCGGCTGGCCGGGCAGGCCGGGCACGTCAACTACGATGCCATCCCGACCGTCGTGTACACCTGGCCGGAGCTGGCGGCGGTCGGCCGGACCGAGCAGGAGTGCCGCGCGGCCGGCCGTCGCGTCCGCACCGGCACCTTCCCCTTCGCCGCCAGCGGCCGCGCGCGCGCCGCCGAGGAGCGCGACGGTCTCGTCAAGGTGGTGGCCGACGCCGGGACCGACCGCATCCTCGGCGTGCACATCCTCGGGCCCCGCGCCTCGGATCTGGTCGCCGAGGCCGTGGTGGCCATCGAGCTGGGCGCCAGCGCCGAGGACCTGGCGCGCACCTCGCACGCCCACCCGACCTTCTCGGAAGCGGTGCGGGAGGCGGCGCTGGCCGTCGCCGGCCGCAGCCTGCACCAGTAGTCCGCCCCCGCTGCCGCTTGCCCGGCGCGCCGCCTCCGGTGTACACCCGGGGGCGGTGGG
>JBBIIW010000559.1:0-2207 GCA_037446305.1 Candidatus Rokuibacteriota bacterium | reverse complement strand
CGGGCCAGGCCCGGAATGGGCCGGACGCCGGCCACCGCCCGGACCCGGGCCAGGATCTGCCCGGGCAGGACCGGGAGCGACGTGGCCACGCAGTCCACGGCGCCCAGCTCGAGCGCGCGGATGGCGACGGCCGACTCGCGGCGGCCGCAGGCGCTGACCACCAGGATGGGCGTGGGCCGCTCCTTCATGATCCGCTCGACGGCCAGCAGCCCGTCGGGCCGGAGCAGCTTCACGTCCATCGCGACCACGTCGGGCGCCAGCGCCGCCACCGCGTCCACGGCTTCCCGGCCGTCGGCGGCCGAGCCCACCACCTCGATGTCGGGGGCCGAGGCGAGGACCCCGCCGATCATGCCGCCCAGGAAGCGCGGCTCCTCCACCACCAGCACCCGGATCCGGCCGGACCCGCTCATGCCACATCCGGGCGCGCGCCCGCCGGCGCCGGGAGCAGGCTCTCGACCACGCGGAGGAACGCCGTCTCCTCCACGGGCTTGGCGATGAAGTGCGCGACGCCGAGCTGCCGGGCCAGATCCCGGTCGCGGTCGCCCGCGCGCGTGGTGAGGACGATCACCGGCAGGTCGCGTCCGGCCGGACGCTGCCGGAGATCGCGGATCAGCTCGTAGCCGTTCAGGCGCGGCATCTCGAGGTCCGTGACCACGAGGTTCACCTCCCCGGCCAGACGGGCGAGCGCCTCCACGCCGTCGGCGGCTGCCAGCACCTCGAACCCCGCCCGCTCCAGCAGCTGGCCGACGGAGCGCCGGACGCTGATGGAGTCGTCCACCAGCAGCACCCGGCGGGCGGGGGCGTGCCCGGGCGGGGCCGCCTCCGGGGTGCTGGCCGTGGATTCCACGAGGCGCGCCGGATCGAGGAGGAGGATCACGCGGCCCTGACCGGAGATCGTCGCCCCCGCGTACGGGCCCACGCCCTCCAGGAACGCGCCCAGGCCCTTGATGACGATCTCTTCCTTGCCGAGCACCTCGTCCACCCGGGCGGCCACCGTCCGCCGGCCCGAGCGGATGACGACCACCGGCCACGCCAGCGCCGGGCGGCCGGCGGGGAGGCCGAGGACCTCGTGGAGGTGGACGAGGTCGACGAGGTGGTCCTCCACCATCACCGTCGCCGTGCCGGCCTCGCGGTGGACATCGTCGGCGTGCAGGCGGAGAACCTGGCGCACGGCCGTCATCGGCAGGGCGAAGATCTCCCCGCCAGCGCGAAGCAGCAGCGCGTCCGAGATGGCGACCGTGGGGGGCAGCACGAGCGTGAAGCGCGTCCCGGCACCGACGTCCGTCTCCACCTCCACGTCGCCGCCGAGCCGCGTGATGTTCGTGCGCACGACGTCCAGGCCGACCCCGCGCCCGGCCGTGGCGGTGACAGCCGCCGCGGTGGTGAACCCCGGCTGGAAGATCAGGTCCAGCAGCGCGCGGGCGCCCAGCAGGGCCGCCTTCTCGCGGTCCAGCAGGCCGCGCGCGAGGGCCAGGGCCCGGAGGTGCTCGGTGTCGATGCCCCGGCCGTCGTCGGCCACCTCCACGTGGATGGCCCCGCCCCGCTGGGCCGCGCTCAGCCGGATCGTGCCCTCGCCGGGCTTGCCGTGCGCCCGGCGCTCGTCCTCGGCCTCGATGCCGTGCACGACGGCGTTCTGGACCAGGTGCAGCAGGGGATCGGCGAGCTGCTCGAGGATGCCCGTGTCCAGCTCGACCCCCTCGCCGCTCACCTCCAGCCGGACCCGCTTGCCGGCCAGCCGGGCCGCCTCGCGCACCTGGCGCTCGAAGCGGGCGAAGAGCCGCCCGATCGGCACCATGCGCGCCCGCGTGAGCTCGGCGTGCAGGTCCGCCGTCAGGCGCTGGACGTGCGCGGTGTCCTCCCGGGCGGCGCGCAGGTGGGCAGCCAGCAGCCGGTGGATCTCCGCGACGTCGGCGCCGATCTCGCTCACGCGCCGCCCCACCACGGTGGCGTCGTCGCCGCGGTCGGGCTCGGGGCCGGCCAGGGGCCCGGACCGGACCGCGCGGGCCGCGCGCTCCTGCAGGGCTCGCAGCAGCTCGGTGGTGCGCTCGAACTGGGTCAGCCGGCCGTCCAGCCGGCTCCGGGCGACCACCAGCTCGTTGACCAGGTTCATCAGCGCGTCCACGCGCTCGGGATCGATCCGGATCCCGGGGCGCAGGCTGGTCTGCAGCGGGGCGGGCGTGGCCGAGGCCGCGTCGGCGGCCCGCGGC
>JBBIIW010000558.1:0-2217 GCA_037446305.1 Candidatus Rokuibacteriota bacterium | reverse complement strand
GCAGCCGGCCCCGGCCGCGGTGGCGGCGGGGCCGGAGGCCGCGGCGCCGCTGCCGGAGGGGCTCACGCCGGAGGAGCGGCGCACCATCGAGGTGTTCCGGCGCGTCCGCTCCTCGGTCGTGTTCATCACCGCCCTGGCCGTGCGCCGGGACTTCTTCACGCTCGATGTCGAGCAGATCCCGGCGGGCACGGGCAGCGGCTTCGTCTGGGACCGGCAGGGGCACGTCGTCACCAACTTCCACGTGCTGGCCGACGGCGACGCCTTCGCGGTCCGGCTGGCCGACCAGTCGGAGTGGGAGGCCAGGGTGGTCGGGGTGGCGCCCGAGAAGGACGTGGCCGTGCTGCGCATCCAGGCGCCGGCCGAGCGGCTGCAGCCCCTGCCGCTGGGCAGCTCGCGCGCGCTGCTGGTCGGCCAGCGCGTGCTGGCGGTCGGCAACCCGTTCGGGCTCGACCACTCGCTGACGGTGGGGGTGGTGAGCGCGCTGGGACGCGAGCTGCGGTCGCCCAGCGGCCGCCGCATCCGGGACGTCATCCAGACCGATGCCGCCATCAACCCGGGCAACTCCGGCGGCCCGCTCCTCGACTCCTCCGGCCGGCTCATCGGGGTCAACACCGCCATCTTCAGCCCCAGCGGCGCCTCGGCCGGCATCGGCTTCGCGGTTCCGGTGGACACCGTGGCCCGGCTGGTCCCCCAGCTCATCGCCCGGGGACGGGCCCTGCAGGCGGGGATCGGGGTGACCGTGCTCCCCGATCGCTACGCGGCGCTGCTCGGCCTCAGCGGCGTCGCCATCGTGGAGGTCGCCCCGGACAGCCCCGCGGCGCGGGCGGGGCTGGAGGGGGCGCGGCTGACGCGTTCGCGGCGGCTCATCCTCGGCGACCGCATCCTGGCCGTGAACGGCCAGCCGGTCAGGTCCGAGGACGACCTGCGCGACGCCTTCGAGGCCGCCGGCGTCGGCGCCCAGGTGACCCTCACCGTCGCCCGCGACGGCCGCCAGCGCCAGGTCCGCGTCACGCTGATCGCCGAGAACTGAGGGGGCGCGGCGAGCACCCGCCCCGGACCGGCGTCAGGCTGGCGCCGCCAGCAGCGCCGTCAGCGCGCGGACGTCCTTCAACCGCTCGAGCTCCTGCACGCGCGCCAGGATGTCCCGGGCGGTGGCCTCCGGCAGCGCGCGCGTGGCCAGGGCGAGGAACTTGTCGGCCAGCCGGCCGGCGGGGACGGGCCGCTCGGCGTCACCCTCCACGACGGTCGTCGAGCGGGTGAGAGCGCGGCCGTCGGCCAGCCGGACGGTGACGGTCGCCGTGGGGTGGCCGCGCCCGCGCATGCTCATGGCCGGGTCGGCGCGCACCTCGACCGTCCGCGCCAGCGCGGCGATCCGCGGGTCCCGGCGCGCGCCGTCCTCGAAGGCCGCCACGTCGGCCCGGCCCAGCACCAGTGCCGCCGCCACCGCGTAGGGGATGGAGAACTTGGCGCCGAGCATGGTCGGGGGCGCCGGGTCCGCCATGCGGACTCCGAACGGCACCGTGACGACCTCGACGCTCCGGACCTCGTCCGCCGTGAAGCGCTCGGCCTCGCGCAGGGCCAGCACGGCGTCGAGGGCCGGGTGGTTGTAGAGGCAGCAGGCGTGCAGCTTGAAGTAGTTCCGCTGGATGCGCAGCGGTCCCCCCAGCCCCTCGAGCGCCCGGTCCGGGTCGAAGGCGTCGGCGAGGATGGTGCCGTAGACGTCGGCCGGCCCGTCGGCCAGGCCGGTGAAGCCGCACTGCCACGCCTCGACGGCCAGGATCCCCTGCATCCCCGAGCGGCCGGGGTAGAGGTTGCGGACGGTGGCGCCCTGCAGGGCGGGAGTCCACGAGTTGGCCGGGCTCATGGAGGCGGCCAGATTGATGATCGCCCGCATGGCGGCGGCGTCGTGCCGCAGCAGCCGGGCGACGGCGACGGCGGTGCCGATGGTGCCCCAGGTGCCGTGCGAGTGGACGTTCGGGCGCGGGGTCGTCGCCGTGCCGATCCGCGAGCAGACCTCGTAGCCGGCCACCACGGCCTCGACCAGCCGGCCGCCGTCGGCGCCCAGCTCCTCGGCCACGGCCAGCGCGCCCGGGAGCACGTGGATGGCCGGGTGACCGCCGCCCCAGCGGTTGCCCTCGTCCATCTCGAGCGCCACGCCGGCGGTGGCGTTGGCGAGGGTAGCCAGCAGCGGGTCGGTCCGCGGCCGGTGGCCGATGA
>JBBIIW010000557.1:0-2219 GCA_037446305.1 Candidatus Rokuibacteriota bacterium | reverse complement strand
GATCTCCTGGCGGTGGCGCTGGCCGGCTCGACCGCGGCCTCCAGCCGGCCCATGCTGGCCATGATCCGGGAGACCGCCGGCCGCGGCGAGGCGACCGTGTGCGGCGCCGGGCGGCTGGCCACGGCGTCCGACGCCGCCCTCGCCAACGGCACGCTGGCCCACGCGCTGGAGCTGGACGACGACCACCGCACCGGCACCGTGCACCCGGGGGCGGTGGTGGTGCCGGCCGCCCTGGCCGCCTGCGAGGCGGCCGGCGCGTCGGGGATGACCTTCCTGCGCGCCGTGCTGCTGGGCTACGAGGTGATGGTGCGCATCGGCGAGGCCTTCGAGGGCCGGCAGTTCTACGGCGGCTTCCACCCCACCGGCACCTGCGGGGTGTTCGGCGCCGCCGTCGCCGCCGCCGTGGCCATCGGGCTCGACCGGCCGGCGCTGGTGCGGGCCCTGGGGATCGCCGGCACCCAGGCCAGCGGGCTGGCCGAGTGGCGGGCCGACGGCTCGTGGATCAAGCGGCTGCACCCCGGCCGCTCGGCGCAGAGCGGCATCCTCGCCGCCCGGCTGGCCCGGCACGGCTTCACCGGGCCGGCGACCATCCTGGAGGGCGCGAGCGGCTTCCTGCCGGCGTTCAGCTACCAGGGGCACGTCGAGCCGCAGGTCATCACCCGCAATCTCGGCACCGAGTTCCGGGCCGTCCTCACGGCCTTCAAGCCCTACCCCTGCTGCCGCTTCTCGCACGGCGCCATCGACCTCGCCCTCGACCTCCACCGCGAGGGGCTGGCCGCGCGGGCGCTGCGGGCGGTGCACATCCGCGTCTACAAGACCGACATCCTGAACTACGTTCCTCGCCCGGCCACGCCCGTGGACGCGCAGTTCTGCCTGCCGTTCCTGGTGGCGACCGCGCTCGTGCGCGGCCGCGTGGGCCTGGCCGACCTCACGCCCGACGCGATCCGGGACCCGGAGGTGCTCGAGGTGGCGGCCCGGATCACCGTCGAGGAGGACCCCGCGTTCACTGCGCAGTACCCCGAGCGCTACCCGACCGAGCTGCAGGTCACCACCACCGACGGCGCCCGCCTCACGCGCTTCAACGACTGCCCGCGGGGGGATCCCGAGGCAGCGGAGTATCGCGACGCCCCCGAGCGCTTCGCCCGGGAGGTGGAGGACAAGGTGCGGGCGCTCCTGGCCGAGACGGGCTTCGGCGAGCGGGCGGAGGCCATGATCCGGCAGACGCGCGCGCTGCCGGGGGCGCCGAGCGTCGCCGGCCTGACCGCCCTGCTGGCGGCGCCGCCCGGCGGCCACGACGACCTGGCCCGGTCGGGAGGCGACGAGAGAGGAGCCGGCGATGGCTGAGACGTACCTGGACCGAGGGCAGCGACTGCTGACGGAGGTGACCCCCTACGTCCCCGGGACCACGCTGGAGGAGGCCGCCCGGCGCGCCGGCGTGCCCGCCTCGCGCATCGCCAAGCTCTCGTCGAACGAGAACCCGCTCGGCCCCTCCCCGCGCGCCGTCCGGGCGATCCGGCGGCTGGCCACGCGCGCCCACTACTACCCCAGCCCCGACGCCGCCACGCTGCGGGCGGCGATCGGCGCCTATCTCGACGTGGCGCCCGAGCAGGTCGTGGTCGGCGGGGGCTCCTCGACGCTCATGCACGCCCTCGTGGACGCCTTCACGGCGCCGGGCGGCGAGGTCGTCTCGCTCGAGCCGAGCTTCACCGTGTACTCGGAGATCGCCGTCATCCACGGGCGGCGCCCGGTCACCGTCCCCCTGCGCGAGGACGACTTTCTCCTCGACCTGGACCGCCTGCGGGCCGCGCTGACGCCCCGGACCCAGCTCATCTTCCTCACGCGCCCGAACAACCCCACCTCGACGCTCATCCCGCTCGGCGTCTTCGAGGCCGCCGCCGAGCTGGCACTGCGGGCCGGCGCGCTCCTGGTCTCGGACGAGGCCTACATCGAGTTCGCCGACGTGCCTCGCCCCTCGGCGGTCGAGCTGCTCCGCGGCCGCGAGCCGCGCTGGCCCAACGTGATGCTGACCCGCACGTTCTCCAAGGCCTTCGGCCTGGCCAACCTCCGGCTCGGCTACGCGGTCGGCACCGTCGAGACCGCGCGGTGCCTCGGCCTGGCCAATGCCAAGTGGGCGACCGGGCAGATCGCCCAGGCGGCGGGCGTGGCGGCGCTGGCCGACCGCGCCCACCTGGCGCGGACCCTGGCCACCGTGCGCCGGG
>JBBIIW010000556.1:0-2222 GCA_037446305.1 Candidatus Rokuibacteriota bacterium | reverse complement strand
GGCCGCCGGCCGGCTGGTGGAGCCGCTGCCGGCGCTGCACGAGATCCGGGCCCGCTGCGCGCGGGAGATCGCCGCGCTCCCCGAGGGGGTCCGCCGCCTGCGCCGGGCCGAGGCCTACCCGGTCGAGCCGAGCCCCCTCCTGCTCGAGCGGCGCCGGGCGCTGACCGAGGCCCTGGCGGAGGCCGAGATCGGCGCCGGCCCCGGCCCCGCCTGACCGGCGTCAGCGCGCCGCCTCGACCAGCGCCCCGTGAGCCTCCCGCCGCAGCCGGAACTCGCGCTCGAGCGCTGCCAGCGTGTCCACGATCCCCGTGTAGGCCAGCTCGGCGTGCGAGGCCATGGTGGGCCCCACGAAGCCCTGCCGCCGCCACTCGTCGGCCTTCCGCTGCACCTTCAGCCGTACGGCGTCCCAGGCCGGGTTGGCGAAGACGTCCACGAACTCGGCGGCGAAGCGTCCGGCCGGGTCCATCGAGAACGCCAGGCAGGAGACGACCGGCAGGCAGTAGGGGCCGGCCACCGTGGTGTTGATCGGCACCGGCATGAGCGGCATGACGTGGGAACCGCGGGCGTCGCCGGTCACGAAGTGGCCCAGCGTGTACGGCTCGATGACTTCCTCCGGGGCCGGGAAGATCCCCTGGGTGCGCACGATGGCCACCGGATCGTCCTTGCCCGTGTAGGTGCCGGCGATGTTGTGCAGGCGGGTGGCCGACACCGCCGCCACCTGCTCGGCCGGGCGCCAGCGGGAGTGCACCGCCTCGATGGCGAACCGGTCGGGGTTCTGCAGGAGGCAGGCCACGTCCCACCCGCGCTCGGGCACGTCGAGCGTGATCACCCGGTCCGCGTCATCGCCCCGGTGGTCCATGTCCATGATGGTGAGCCGGAAGCCGCGGTGGAGCTTGGGGGAGAGCAGCAGCCCTCCGTTGTGCATGGGGTCGCAGAACACGCCGTAGAGCGGCAGGTTGTAGGCGCCCGGACTGCACTTGTCGGCGGCGAAGACCAGGAACGGCTCCGCCGGCCGCTCGGCGCTGCCGGGATCGCGCTCCACCTCGATCTCGGCCACGGCCGGCCCCGCGCCGCGCACGTTGCCCGACGGGGCGTCCACCAGCAGGTCCTGGCCCGCACCGTAGAGCCCGGCCGCCCGCGCCTCGGCCGTGGCGGCCAGGAAGCAGTCCCAGGCGAAGCGGTGAACATCGGGGGCCCCCGGGCCCCGGCCGTGCGTCATGATGAGGGCGATGTCGTCGCCGGTGTGCGTGGCCAGGCCGTCCAGCAGCAGGCCGCGCTCGATGGCGCCGGCCAGCCGCTCCCGCACCAGCCCCAGCATGCGCAGCGAGGGGCGGGTGTGGCCGCCGACCGAGCCCACGTCGGCTTTGATGACCGAGATCGTGACCTTCATCGGTATCCCTCCCTGGCTGTCGGTCGGTCCCGGCTCGCCTCCCGCAAGCCGGATGCCAGGCCCCGTTTCGCCGTCCCGGCGCGGGGAAGACCGCGGCCGCCGGCCGGTCCGGGTGAGGCAGCGGCGTCCCGGCGGGGCGCGGGTGCACCAGGCCGCCGATGAGCCCGGGGGCGCGGTGAGCCGGTCCGCCGCCGGGTCCGCCCTGCTGGAGCTGGACGGCTCTCACGGCGAGGGTGGGGGACAGATCCTCCGTACGGCCCTGGCCCTGGCCGTGGCCGTGCGCCGACCGGTGCGCATCGTCGCCATCAGGCTCCGCCGCTCCCGGCCGGGTCTCCAGCCGCAGCACCTGACGGCCGTGCGGGCGCTGGCCACCGTCAGCGACGCCGAGGTGACGGGCGACCGGCTCGGCTCGACGGAGCTGACCTTCATCCCGCGCGCGCTGCGCGCCGGCGACTATCGCTTCGACGTGGGGGCCGTGGCCTCCAGCGCGGGGTCCGTGTCGCTGCTCTTCCAGGCGCTCCTGCCCGCGCTGCTGGTGGCCCCGGGGCCCTCGCGTCTGACCCTGATCGGTGGTACGCAGGTGCCGTGGAGTCCGCCCGTGCACTACCTGGCCGAGGTCTTCCTGCCCGCCCTGGCCCCGGCCGGGGTGGTCGCGGACGTGACGCTCCGTCGCCTCGGCTGGTATCCGGCGGGCGGGGGCGAGATGACGGCGGTCATCGCGCCGGCGCCGGGCCTGCAGGGCGTGTCGATCGCCCCCGTTCCGGCCGGAGCGCCGATCACCGGGCTCTCCGTGGTGTCGCGCCTCCCCCGCGCCATCGCCCAGCGCCAGCGG
>JBBIIW010000555.1:0-2224 GCA_037446305.1 Candidatus Rokuibacteriota bacterium | reverse complement strand
GGGGCCGATCACCGCCCGGGGCCCGACGCAGGCGCCGGGCGCCAGCGCGGTGCCGGCCCCGATGACCGCGGGCGGCAGCACCCGGGCCTCGGCGGCCTTGACGCCCTCGTCGAGCCACGCGCCGTCGTGCGGCCGCCCGGCGGGCAGGAGCGGGGTGCGCACGCGCCCCTCGAGCAGATCCATCTGCGCGGCCCGGTAGGCGGCCGGGCTGCCGATGTCCCGCCAGTAGGCGCTCGCCAGCCAGCCGAAGCAGGGGACCCCGTCGGCGATGAGGGCCGGGAAGACATCGCGCTCGATGGACACCGGCTGGCCCGCGGGCACCCGCTGCAGCAGGGCGGCGTCGATCAGGTAGATGCCGGCGTTGATGGTGTCGGTGGTGACCTCCTCGGTCGGGCCGGGCTTCTCGCGGAACCGGCGGATGCGACCGTCGGCCGCGGTCTCCACCAGCCCGTACTGGCGGGGGTCGGCGACCCGGGTCAGGAAGATGGAGACGCGGGCGCCGCGCTCGGCGTGGAACCGCCACATGGCGGACAGGTCGGCGTCGGTGAGGATGTCGCCGTTGAGGACGAACACGACCCCGCGGGCCGGGCCGGCCGCGTGGCGCACGGCGCCGCCGGTCCCCAGCGGCTCGCGCTCCTCGGCGTAGCGGAGCCGCACGCCCGGCGCCCCGTCGCCCATGGCCCGGCGGACGTCGTCGATGCGGTAGCCGCAGGCCAGGACGACGTCGCTGACGCCGTGCTGGCGGAGCAGGGCCAGCTGGTAGGCCAGGAACGGCCGGTTCAGGAGCGGCACCACCGGCTTGGCGCACGCCTCGGTCAGCGGCCGCAGCCGGGTGCCGAGGCCGCCGGCCAGGATGACGGCCTGCGTGACGCCGCCGGCGGCTAGGCCGGCGGCGTCCAGGGCTGGGCCTCGTCGATGAGCATCACCGGGATGCCGTCCCGGATCGGGTAGGCCTTGCGGCAGGCGGGGCAGATGATGCGCGTCTCCTCGAAGCGCAGGTCGCCCTTGCAGGCGGGGCAGACCAGGATGGCCTTCAGCTCCTCGTCGATCATGCCGTCACCTCCCCGGCGGCGTGACGTGGGACCGGAACCACTCGAACGTCCGGGCCAGCCCGTCCTCGAGCGGGGTGGAGGGCGTCCAGCCCAGCAGCCGCTTGGCGCGCGTGGCGTCGAGCACGCTGCGGCGCTGCTCGCCGGGGCGCGGAGGACCGTGACGGGCCGGCGCGCCGACGCCGGCCCGGGCGGCCAGCCGGCGGTACAGCTCGTTGACCGTCGTCTCCCGGCCGGTGCCGATGTTGACCACGCCGGTGGCCTCCGGCCGCGCCAGCGCCCGCGCCACCGCCTCGGCCACGTCGCCCACGTACACGTAATCGCGCGTCTGCTCCCCGTCGCCGTTGACGATGCAGGGCTGCCCGGTCAGCAGCCGGTGACAGAAGATGGCGATCACGCCCGCCTCGCCCTCGGGGTTCTGCCGCGGCCCGTAGACGTTGGCCAGGCGGAGCGACAGCGCGCTGGCGCCGGTCAGGCCCGCCCAGCAGTCCAGGTACCGCTCGGCGGCGACCTTGGAGACGCCGTAGGGGGAGCTGGCCAGGGCCGGGTGATCCTCGGGCGTCGGCAGGACGTCGGTGTCGCCGTAGGCGGCGCCGCCGGTCGAGGTGTAGACGACCCGCCGCACGCCGGCCCGGCGGGCGGCCTCCAGCACGGTGATGGTGCCGAGGACATTGACGCTGGCGTCGAGCACCGGATCGGCCACCGAGCGGGACACGGCGGCCTGGGCGGCGACGTGCACGATGGCCTCCGGGCGGACGGCGGCGACGATCTCGTTCACTCGCGGGCTGCGGATGTCCTCCACGTGCAGCGCCGCCGCCGGGTCCACGTGCTCGCGGCGGCCGGTGCTGAGGTCGTCCAGCACCGCCGCCGCGTGCCCCTCGGCCAGGAGGCGGTCGACGATGTGCGAGCCGACGAAGCCGGCTCCACCGGTGACCAGCACCCTCATCGGCCGACCCGCGGGCGGAACCACTCGATGGTCAGGCGCAGGCCCTCGTCGAGGTCCACCCGGGGCTCCCAGCCCAGCAGCCGGCGGGCGCGGCTGATGTCCGGCTGGCGGACCCTGGGATCGTCCACCGGCAGCGGGCGGAACACGATCTCGCTGGTGGAGCCGCAGAGGCGCAGGATCCGCTTGGCCAGCTCCAGCAGCGTCATCTCCTGCGGGTTGCCGAGGTTCA
>JBBIIW010000554.1:0-2225 GCA_037446305.1 Candidatus Rokuibacteriota bacterium | reverse complement strand
CGCTGCTGGCGCGCGCCTGAGCGCACGCCGGCGCGCCAGGCGCGCGGCGGCGCGGGCCGGCCGACGACGACGGCGTCGAACAGCCGCCGGTAGTCGTCGAGCTCGCTCACGTGGAAGGCCTCGGCGAAGCCCCGGCCGCGGTCGAGCAGGATCGAGCGGTAGGCGTTCAGGGCCAGGATGGTGCGGGTGAAGTCGCAGAGGGCGAGCTGGGAACCGAACTCGGCCAGCGCCCGCCGCTTGCGGCCGATCCAGCCCGTGACGTCCACCAGGGCCGTGGGCGTGAGCGGGGCCCAGACCTCGTAGCCCCAGCAGGCGGTGCGTCCCGGCAGTCCCCCGTCCCGGGCGGCGGCGACGAAGAGCGCATTGGTCAGCCAGTGATCGCGATGCGCGTCGGTGAGAAAGGGCAGGAACACCGCCTCCGGAGCCGTCTCGGCCAGCGCGCGCCGGAGCGCGGCCACCGCCGGCCAAGTCACCTCGAAGCGGTAGTCCGGCAGGTCGAGAAAGATCGGCTCCCCCAGCCCGAGCACCTGACCGGCCCGTCGGGCCTCGGCCTGGCGCTGCTCGGCCACCGCGCGCTCGCGCGCCCGCGCCTCGGCCGCCGACTCCCCGACGGTCCGCACGTATCCGCGGCTCCCGTCCGTCACGTACACGACGCGCACCACGCTGCCGGCCGCCGCCGCCCGGGCCAGCGTGCCGCCGCAGCCCAGCACCTCGTCGTCCATGTGGGGCGCCAGGACGAGGACGCGCCGGGCGGCGGGAGGCTCGACGGCCGCCGGCGGGGCCGCGTCGCGCAGCAGCTGGAGCTGCACGCGGAGCGCGCTGCGTGCGGGGCGCGGCAGCCAGCTGCTGTAGAGCGCGCGCAGGAGCCGGTGCGTCAGGCCGCGCACGGCTCGCGCGCTCCCGCGGGCCGCGCCACCTCGTCGTAGAGCGCACGGTAGCGGGCGACGTGCGTGTCCAGCCCGAACTCGGCCGCCGCCACCTCGCGGCACCGGCGCCCGAGCGCCAACCGGCGTCCGTCGTCCTCCAGCAGGCCTGCCGTGAGGCCGGCCAGGGCCCCGACGTCCCCGGCCGGGGCCAGGGCCCCCGTCACCCCGGGCCGGACCACATCCGGCACGCCGCCCACGGCGAAGGCCACGGCCGGGGTGCCACAGGCGACGCTCTCCAGGAGCACCAGCCCGAAGCTATCGGCCCGGGTCGGGTGCACGAACAGGTCGGCCGCCGAGTAGGCCGCGGCCTTGAGATGGTCGCTCGGCACGTACCCGAGGTCGATCGTCTCCACCCCGGTCGCGGCCTCGATGACCCCGGCCCGGCGGCCCAGGAGGAGGAGCACGAGCCGGCGCCGCAGCCGATCCGGCAGCGCCCGGACGGTGGCGACGAACAGGTCCGCGCCCTTCCGGAAGCCCTCCGGGTGCGCGGGGTCCATCGTGCCGGACACCCAGGCGATGACCTTTCGACCGGCCGGAATGCGCAGCAGCGCCCGGCACGTGGCGCGGTCGAGCGGACGGTAGACGGCGGTGTCGACGGCGTTCGGGATGTGATGCACGGGGAAGTGTCCCAGGATGCTCTCCCGGGCCAGGCCGGCCAGCCAGCGGCTCACCGCCACGACGGTCAGCCCCGACCGCCGGTAGGCCCAGCGCTTCAGACGCCATTCCAGGCCGGTGGCGTCCCGGCGGACGGCCGGCGGCGACGACAGGTTCGGACAGCGACCGCATCCCGACCGCCAGCGCTCGCAGCCGTAGCTGGCCGCACAGTGACCCGTGAACGACCACATGTCGTGCAGCGTGTAGACGACGGGCCGGTTCCTCGTCAGCGCCGGCAGTGCCAGGTAGCTGAAGAAGCCGCCGTGCAGCCCGTGGACGTGGACGACGTCGGCGCCCTGCACCGCCGGGTGCCGGGGCAGCGCGAAGGCGCGCACCGCGTGGAGGTCGTTGAGCCCGAGGGGCCGGAGGGCCACCCGCAGAGGCTCCTCCAACCAGCGGCGCCGGGGGATCTGCAGCGCGCCCGAACCGGTCGCGACACCGCAAAGGAGCGTCGACTGCACGCCCGCCGCCCGGAGCCGTTCGTGCAGGCGCAGCATCGCGACGACCCCGCCGCCCCACCCCGGGCTGTTGCCGTGATGGATGTGCACGACGCGCAGAGCAGATCCGTGTGGGGCCATGGCCTTCTCCTCCCTGCCCGTGGACGAAGGGGTCGAGACGCGAGCCGGTCAGGAGAGGCGAGGGGGA
>JBBIIW010000553.1:0-2226 GCA_037446305.1 Candidatus Rokuibacteriota bacterium | reverse complement strand
GACGACCAGCAGGGCGGCGGCGCCGGCCGCGAGCGCGGCGACCAGCAGGTGGGGCAGCAGCAGCGGGCTCTGCCAGAAGTCGCGGCCCTCGGCCTGGCCGAAGAGGAACGCGCTGTAGCCGGCGGTCGCGGCGCCAGCCCCGAGCACGGCCACGGTCAGGACCGCTGGCGGCTCGCCACCGCCCAGGCCGAGCAGGAGCCACGACGCGGCCAGGGCGCCGTACGCCACGAGGACCCAGGCGCCCCGGACCAGCCACGACCGCGGGTTGCTCCGGAGCAGGATGTAGTGGAAGCGCTCGGGCCGCTTGAGGTCGAGGACCAGCAGCGCCGTGGTGAGGGCGAGAAACACCAGGGCCAGGAGCGGGGCGGCGGCCGCCAGCAGCGGTCCCGGCGCGGGGGCGCCCAGCAGAACCGCCCCCGCGGCCACCATCAGCGCGCCGGCGGCGACCGCCTTCGTCCAGAGATAGGCCCCGACCTTCCAGCCCCAGGGACGCGCCGGGTGGGGCACGTCGTACACCGTGCGGCCGAGCGCGCCGCCGTCGGGCCGCTCGCCGTCCTGGACCATCCGCACCAGGTCCAGCTCCTCGGGATGCCGCTGCGCCCACAGGTAGGCGCCGCCGCGCTGCTGGAGCCCGGGCGTGAGGGTAGCCGCGTCGGCGCCCAGGTAGAAGACCTTGGGGCGCGTGCCCTGCTCGGGCTTGCGCACCTCCACCTGCTCGCGGGCCACCAGCCGGGCGATGAGGCTCTGCGGATCGTCCAGGTCGCCGGCGATGATGGCCCGCTCGGGGCAGACGATCACGCAGGCCGGCTCCAGCCCCACCTCGATCCGGTGGGCGCAGTAGTGGCACTTGGCGGCCGTCCGGGTGTCGGGATCGATGTAGAGCGCGTCGTAGGGGCAGGCCTGCAGGCAGGACTTGCAGCCGATGCAGCGGTCGCGGTCGAAGTCCACGATGCCGTCCGGCCGGCGGTAGAGCGCCACCGTCGGGCAGATGGTGACGCACGGCGCGTCGTCGCAGTGGTTGCACCGCAGCACGGCGAAGTACCGCCGGGTGGCCGGGAAGGCGCCCTTCTCGACGTACTTGACCCAGGTGCGGAAGGCGCCCAGGGGGACGCGGTTCTCCTCCTTGCAGGCCACCGTGCAGGCGTGGCAGCCGATGCACTTGCGCTGATCGATCACGAACCCGTAGCGCACTGTCCTCCCTCAGCCGGTGCTGCGCACGAGGATGTCGAGCCAGACCCTCAGGGCGGCGGCGACCGTGACGGCCACCATCACGTACTTCAGCCAGCGCCCGGGCAGGCGCCGGCTCACGACGGCCCCGAGCTGGGCGCCGGGGAGGGCGCCCGCCACCACGGCCGCCGCCGGCAGCAGCGGCACCTGGCCCGTGACGAGCTTCCCGGCCAGGCCGGCGGTGGCGGCCACGGCGGTGATGGCCAGCGAGCTGCCGATGGTCACCCGCATGGGGATCTTCACCACGACCAGCAGGAGCGGCACCAGCAGGAAGGCGCCGCCGGCGCCGACCAGCCCGGCCATGAGCCCCACGCCCAGCGCCACCAGTCCGGCCCGCACCGGGTCGAACTCCACGTGCTCGGCGAAGATCGGCTGGCCGGCGGTCTCGGTGATCATGAGCGTGAGGACCACACCGAGGGCGGTCATGACGCCGAACACCATCAGCAGGACGACCTCCCCGACGTACTTGGAGGCCAGGGCGCCGGCGAGGGCGCCGATCCCCATCGGCACGCCCCCGACGAGGCCGAGCGAGCCCTTGACGGCCCGGGTCCGCCGGTGGGCCAGCACGCCCGAGAGCGCCGCGAAGAATACCTGCACCATGGTCACCGCGGCAACCGTCTTGACGTCGAGCTGCCCGACGCCGAGCAGAGGCGGCACGTAGAGCAGGAGGGGGATCATGACGATGGCGCCGCCGACCCCGATGAGGCCGGCGATGAACGACCCCGCGAAGCTCAGGCCCACCAGGGTCAGCGTCAGCACGGCATCTCCCCTGCCACGCGCTCGCCTCCGCTCGCTCAGGGCCCGGCGGCGCCGGCCGCCGCCACGCGGGCGCGAAGGGCCGCGCCACGGCGGACGAGGCCGGCCAGCTCGTCGCGGACCGCCGCCGTGAACGCGGCGTCCTCCAGCTCGGCCAGGTTGCCGCGGGCGATCAGGACCGCGGACTCCAGCGCGGCCCAGGCCAGGGCGGCGGCCACGGCCACGTCCGGCACGGTGCTCGGC
>JBBIIW010000552.1:0-2227 GCA_037446305.1 Candidatus Rokuibacteriota bacterium | reverse complement strand
GCTCTTCCGATCTCGGCCGCCCCCCGGGCGCGCTGGCTGCTCCTGAGCGGGCTGCGCCTCCTGGCCGTGGCCCTGCTGCTGGCGGCGCTGCTCCAGGCCGGCTGGGCGCATCCGGCGGGCGTGGTGGCCGGGCTCACCGTGGTGCCCTGGGTGGTGATCGGCCAGGGGCTCCGGCTGGCCCGGGAACGGGAGGGGTGAGCGGACATGCAGGCGATCGAGCATCCACCGGTCATCAGCCTGGCGCCGTGGGGGATCCCGGATCACGTGACCTACACCTGGCTGGTGATGATCCTGCTGGCCGCGGTGGCCTTCGCGGCCTCGCGCCAGCTGGGCCTCGTGCCGCGCGGCGCCCAGAACGTCCTGGAGGTCGTCCTGGAGCAGTTCCAGGGGATGATCGACGACGTCATCGGACCGCATGGCCGGCGCTACCTGCCCCTCATCGCCACCCTGGGGCTCTTCATCCTGACCGGCAACCTGCTCAGCCTCGTGCCGGGCGCCGCCGGCCCGACGGCGAACCTGAACACCACGGCCGCCTGCGCCCTGGTGGTGTTCTTCGCCTACCACTGGATCGGCCTGCGGCGCCAGGGCGTCGGGAACTACGTGAAGCACTTCATGGGGCCGGTGCCGTGGCTGGCGCCGCTCATGATCCCCATCGAGCTGATCAGCCACCTGGCCCGGCCGCTGTCGCTCTCGCTCCGGCTCTTCGGCAACATGACGGGCGGCCACATCCTGCTGGCCATCATCTTCTTCCTGATGGGGCTGGACGGCCTGCTCGGCTGGGCCCTGTCCGGCAGCCCGTACGGGGCCGTCGTCGGGGGCCTGGGCAGCCTGATCATGATCCTGTTCACGGTCGGGTTCCTCTACCCGCTCAAGATCCTGGTCTCGTTCCTCCAGGCGTTCATCTTCGTGATGCTGACGATGCTCTACATCGCCAGCGCCGTCGAGCACGCCGAGGACCACGCAGGACACCAACCGGCGCATCACTAGCCATCACCACGTACAGAGGAGGGGCGTTCGTGCGACGTTCACTGATGCTGGCAGGGCTGGTCGTACTGCTGTTCCCCGGTCTCGCCCTGGCCCAGGCCCCGGCCGGCGGGCCGGCCGGAAGCTGGGTGGGGCCGTTCGGCGTCCTGGTGTCGGGGCTGGCCATGGCCTTCGCGGCCGGGCTGTGCGCGCTCGGACAGGGCCGGGCCATCGCGGCGGCGGTGGAGGCGATGGCCCGCCAGCCGGGCGCGGCGGCGCGGATCCAGACCGCCATGATCATCGGTCTGGCCCTCATCGAGTCCCTCGCGATCTACGTGCTCGTGGTCGCCATGATCCTGCTGTTCGTGCAGCCGATCACCGGATAGGAGGTGCCGGCGCCGCGGGCGCCGCCGATGTCCGGCGCCCGCGGCGGTGACATGCCGCGCCGTCCCAGCTACCGGCTGCCCAAGGTCCCGGAGATGACCGTGCGCCGGCTCTCCGTCTACACCCGCTGCCTGCTGCAGCTGGAGGAGGACGGCGTCAAGACGGTGTCCTCCCAGGAGCTGGCCGAGCGCTTCAACCTCAACTCGGCCCAGGTCCGGAAGGACCTGGCCTACTTCGGGGAGTTCGGCGTCCGCGGGATCGGCTACTACGTCTCGGGCCTCAAGGCCGAGCTGCAGCGCATCCTCGGCCTGGATCACGAGTGGCCGGTGGCGCTGGTGGGCTTCGGCAACCTCGGCTCCGCCCTCTTCCACTACAAGGGGTTCACCCGCCAGGGCTTCCGGATCGTGGCCGTCTTCGACGACGACCCGGCCAAGGCCAACCGCGACGTCAACGGCGTGCCGATCCTGACCACGCGGGACCTGGCCCGGGAGGTCAAGGCCCGGGGGGTGCAGATCGGCATCGTCGCCATCCCGGCCGAGGGCGCCCAGAGCGTCGTCGACCAGCTGGTGGCGGCCGGCATCAAGGCCATCCTCAACTTCGCGCCGACCCGCATCCGGGTGCCGCGCGACGTGCGTCTCAAGGACGTGGACCTTTCCATCGAGCTCGAGACGCTCTCGTTCTACCTCGCCCGGGGATCACGGTAGCGTCGGTCGCGGTCGACGGTTCCATGCTCAGCGAGTGGCCCGCCTTCCAGCGCCTGGCCAAGGCCTTCGCCGCCGGCGACGCCTGGCTCCGGGTCGCCGGCCTCGGCGGCTCGGCCCGCGCCCTGGTGGTCGCCGGCCTGGCCCAGGCCCATCCCCGGCCCCTGCTCGTGGTCGTG
>JBBIIW010000551.1:0-2236 GCA_037446305.1 Candidatus Rokuibacteriota bacterium | reverse complement strand
CCGGAAGCGGCCGCGAGCTACCGGCGTGCGCTGGCCCTGGTGACCAACGACGCCGAGCGGCGCTTCCTGGAGCGGCGCCTGCGCGAGGTCACGGCGGCGCCGGCATAGGTCCCGGGGCGGGGCGGCTCCCTGCTTTCGGCCCCGGGATCTATGCCAGCGGGGCCAGCCGCCACCGCCCGTAGGCGACGAAGGCCGCGAGGACACCGACGCCGGCCGACAGCGCCGCGGCCGCGCCCATGCCCGCGGCCAGCGAGACCGCCGTTGCCCCGATCATGATGATCACCAGGCCGGCGGCGGCCAGCGGAGTCAGGCCGGGCCGGATCCGCAGCAGGGAGGGCAGGATCAGGCCCACCGCGCCGAGCGTCTCGGCCAGGCCGATGAAGCGCAGGAACGCGCCGGGCAGCGGGACAGGCCCTTCCAGCTGCTCCAGCGGCAGGAGCAGCTTGATGCCGCCGGCCCACAGGAACAGGGCCGCCAGCAGGGCCTGAACGATCCAGAGCGCGTAGTGCATGCTGGCGTTCCTCCGTGTGGAGGTCGAACGGCAGGGGCCGAGATCGACGGAGGCCGGGGGCGCCGTCAGCAGCCGGCGGCGCTCGCCGGCCTACGGGGCCAGCTGGATGAGGCGCAGCTCGCTCTTGACCAGGTCGGGCACGGCGACCAGCAGGCCGCCGCCGGCCAGGGGCACGGCGCAGAAGTCGGCCGGGCCCTTGAAGTCGCGCGCCAGCGTCTGCGTGTCGCCGGAGGTCCGCCAGGCCAGCAGCGAGCCGGACTTCCAGTCCGTGATCAGGAGCGTCCCGTCGGGCATCTCGTAGATCCCGTCCAGCTGGCCCAGCTCCTTCGACAGCGCCTTCACCTCCCCGCCCGGGGTCAGGGCGTGGACACCGCGCGGCTCGTTCGCCGACTTGAACCCCACCATCAGCAGCGAGCCGTCCCGGCCGGGATAGACGCCGTTCGGATTCACGGAGCGGTTCTCGAAGACCCGGGTGACCCTGGGCTCGGCCGCCGCCTCGAGGAAGTCCGCCGGCTCCACCCGGTACAGCGCATCGCCCCGGTTGTCGCTCACGTAGAGGACGCCCTTCATGACCGCGGGGTCGTTGGCGAACTGGATGCCCGGCAGCGCCACCTTCCGGCCCTTCCGGGTGGCGACGTCGAACACCCAGACGACGTCGATGTCGGTGACCCACAGCCGGCCGCCCTCGACCCAGATGCCCTTCGGCTTGTGCAGCACGTCCCCGGCGGCCGGCAGGAATCGCTCCTCGAGCACCTCGCCGGTCAGCGACACCCGGCTGATCCGGCCCTGGCCGTCCTTCTCGGTCGGCTTCAGCGCCGAGACGAACTGGCTCACGTACAGCACCTTCCCCTGTGGATCGCAGCCGACGGACTCGGGAAAGGGGAAGCCCGTGACCGTCCGGTCGGACACCACCCGGAGGCCGCTGGCCTGGGGGGCGGCCGGGCCGGGGACCAGCGACGTGAGCAGGAGCGCCAGCGCGATCAGGAGCATCCTCGTCATGGTCTCGTCCTTTCCGCGAGTCCAACCGCCCTCGCCCGGCAGGCCCGTATTCTACGCCGGCGCGGCGGACCCCGGCCCCGGCGAGCAGGTCATCCGCAGGCTCCGCGAGGCCCCGCCCGCGGCGCCTTAAGCCGCCGTTAAGACAGCCGGTCCACTCTTCTTCCGGCCGGAGCGGTCCGGCCGGAGGAGGTCCCCATGGTCAGGTCGGCCCTCGCGTGTCTCGCCGCCATCGGCTGGCTGCTCGCGGCCAGCGCCCCGGCACCGGCCGGGTCGCCGCTCGACATCCAGCGTGCGCTCGAGGCCGAGGCACGGCGCGCCTCTCCGAGCTTCGCCGGCTTCTCGTCCCGGCGCGGCGAGCAGTTCTTCACGGCGCAGCACGGCGAGTGGAGCTGCGCCAGCTGCCACCACGCCGATCCGCGCCGCCCCGGCCGGCACGCCGTGACCGGCAAGGCCATCGAGCCGCTGGCGCCGGCCGCCAACCCCCAGCGGTTCACGGACCCGGGCCGGGTCGAGAAGTGGTTCCGCCGCAACTGCCACGACGTCCTGCAGCGGGCGTGCACGCCAGAGGAGAAGGGCGACGTGCTGGCGTGGCTTCTCTCCCTGGGACGGTGAGCCGCCATGTTCCCCACTTCTCGGCGATTCGATCGGGCCCGCCTCGTCGGGGTCGCCGTGCTGGCCGGGATGCTGGCGGCGCTTGCGGCCGCGGCGCCGCCCCTGCGCACGGCG
>JBBIIW010000550.1:0-2236 GCA_037446305.1 Candidatus Rokuibacteriota bacterium | reverse complement strand
CGGGCCCCCGCCGCCCGGCCCGCGTTCAGCTCGATGCCGACGACCGGACAGCCGAAGCGCCAGGCCAGGAACCGGGCGGGACCGGCCAGGCCGCAGCCGACGTCCAGCACCCGGGAGCGGGGGCCGATGTGAGCGCGCCGGGCCAGGGCCTCGACCGCCGCCACGCCGCCGTAGTGGTCCTGGTCGAAGTCGAACAGGGCGTCGGGCGCGAGCGGCCGGCCGGGCCCGAGGCCGCGGCGGGCCACGGCGGTCAGGACCTGGGCCTCGCTGATGGGGTGGCGGTCGTACAGCGCGCGCACGTCCATGGGCCGAGCCTTGATGGTGCCTGGAAGTTGTGATAAAGACTAGACGTTTCCGAGATCGCGCTCGCGAGGGTGCACCATGAGCAGCAGCGTCAAGGAAGGTCTCGAGGACGTCGTCGTCTCCACCTCCGAGATCTGCTTCATCGACGGGCGGGAAGGCCGCCTGCTCTACCGGGGCTACGACGTCGACGACCTGGTCGCGCACGCGACGTTCGAGGAGGTCGTCTACCTGCTCTGGCACGGGACCCTGCCGAGCCGGAAGGAGCTGGATGCTCACGTCAAGGCGCTGACCGCCACCGCCAGCCGCCGGCTGCCCCCGAAGCTGGTCACCATGCTCCGGCAGCTGCCGAAGAAGACGACGCCGATGGAGGTGCTGCGCACCGGCGTGTCGGCCCTGTCGGCGTTCGACCCCGACGCCGCCGACAACTCGCGCGAGGCGACCGTGCGCAAGGCGCTCCGCCTCACCGCGCAGATGCCGACGCTGGTGGCCGCCTGGCAGCGGCTGCGTCGCGGGCAGGCGCCCATCGCGCCCAACCCGCGGCTGAACCTGGCCGCGAACTTCCTCTACATGCTCAGCGGCCGGCGCCCGAGCGACCTGGCCGCCAAGACCTTCGACGTCGCCCTCATCCTGCACGCCGATCACGAGTTCAACGCCTCGACCTTCGCCGCCCGCGTCACCGCCGCCACCCTGTCCGACCTGCACTCGGCCATCGTGGCCGGGATCGGCGCCCTCAAGGGACCGCTGCACGGCGGCGCCAACGAGCAGGTGATGCGCATGGTCGAGCAGATCGGCACGCCGGAGCGGGCCGAGGCCTGGACCCGCAAGGCCCTGGCCGACAAGGCGCGGATCATGGGCTTCGGGCACCGCGTCTACCGCGTCGAGGACCCGCGGGCCAAGCACCTCCGCCGGCTGGCCACCGAGCTGGGCCGGCAGGCGGGCACCGTCCACCACGTGGAGATCCTGAACACCGTCGCCCGGGTCGTGCTCGAGGAGAAGAAGCTGCACCCCAACGTGGACCTGTACTCGGGCGCCGCCTACGCGGCCATGGGCATCCCCACCGACCAGTTCACGCCCATCTTCGCCATGAGCCGCGTGGCCGGCTGGTCCGCGCACGTGCTCGAGCAGCACGCCCACAACCGGCTGATCCGCCCGCGCGCCGAGTACACGGGGCCGCGGCGCCAGGAGTACGTGCCGATCGATCGGCGGTAGGCCGGCCGCCCCGGACATGGTTCGCTTCGCGAAGGGGCACGGGCTGGGCAACGACTACCTGGTCCTCGACGAGCGCGAGCTGCCGGGACCGCTCGGCGCCGCCGCCATCCGCCGGCTCTGCGACCGCCACCTGGGGGTCGGCTCCGACGGCATCCTGCTCCAGGTCGCCACGACCCGCGCCGACTTCGGGCTGCGCATCTTCAACCCGGACGGCAGCGAGGCCGAGAAGTCCGGCAACGGCCTGCGCATCTTCGCCAAGTACCTGTGGGACCGCGGCCAGGCCGGGACCGAGCGCTTCAGCGTGGACACGCCCGGGGGGGTCGTGGAGTGTCAGCTCCACGTGCGCGACGGCCGGGTCGGCTTCGTGACCGTCGAGATGGGCCGCGCCTCCTTCCGTCCGGCCGACATCCCCATGCGGGCGGAGGCGCCCGAGGCCGTCGGCCTGCCGCTGGCGCTGCCCGACGGCCGCCGGGTCAGCGTGACGGCGGTGTCGGTCGGCAACCCGCACTGCGTCGTCTTCGTGGACCGCCTCGACGAGGCGGAGTGCCGCCGCCTGGGGCCGCAGCTGGAGGCGCACGCCGACTTCCCCAACCGGACCAACGTGCAGCTCGCGCGCGTCACCGGCCGCCAGGGCCTCGAGATCCTCATCTGGGAGCGCGGCGCCGGCTGGACGCTCGCCTCCGGCTCGTCGTCCTGCGGGGCGGCGGCGGCCGCCGTGCGGGCC
>JBBIIW010000549.1:0-2247 GCA_037446305.1 Candidatus Rokuibacteriota bacterium | reverse complement strand
TGGCCGCGGCGGGGGCGCTGGTGGCCGGCACCGCCCTGGGCGCGGCCCGGGGCGAGTGGCTCTGGCTCGAGGACGCCGATCTGGCGACGCTGGCGGCGGTGGTGGCCTGGGGGCTCAGCGCCGCCGGCGCCCTCGTGGCGGCCCTCCTCCTGCGGCCCCTGCGCGCGGGTCTGCTCCGCCTGCTGGGGCTCGAGCCCGGCTCGGCCGTCCACGTCACGGTCGCCGGCCTGTACGGCCTGACGCTGATCGTGATGGCGGCGGCCTACGTGCTCCTGGCCGACGAGCCGGGCGCCACCGTCTTCCTGTACCTCACCGATCCCCTGATCGCGCTCCTGAGCGACGTGCCGCTGGCCCTGGCCGGGGTGGGGTGGCTGCTGGCGCGCGACTTCCGGAGCAGCCTGGCCCGGCTGGGCTTCGCGCCGCTCGGCCTGGCCCAGGCCGGGTGGGCGGCCGCCGCCGCGGCCGGCTTCGTGGTCGCCGTCGGCGGCCTCGACGTGCTGGAGGCGTGGCTGCTGCCCGAGGTGCACGCGCGCGAGGGCCGCTTCCCGCTCGAGTTCGCCGACGTCCCGCCCTGGGTGGGCGCCCTGCTGGTGTCGCTGGCCGCGGGCGTCGGCGAGGAGGCGGTGTTCCGCGGGGCCCTGCAGCCCCGGATCGGGATCGTGGCCTCCTCGCTCCTCTTCGCCGCCGTCCACATCCAGTACCAGGTCCCCGGCCTGATCCTGATCTTCCTGGTGGGCGCCGGCCTGGGCGTGCTCCGCGCCCGCACCTCGACGACGTTCACCGCGCTGACGCACGTGCTCTACGACCTGGGCGCCTTCCTGCTCCCCGAGGTCTGAGGAGCCCGCGCTCGCGATTCGCGGCGGCGTGTACTATGCTCGGGCCCGGCGCCGGTGGCCGGGTGGCGCCGCCGAGGCCAGGGAGGATCGCGCATGCGGATCGGCTTCACCCTGCCGAACATCGGCCCCGCGGGTAGCGCCGAGAACATCCGTCGCGTCGCCGAGCGCGCCGAGGCCCTGGGCTACGACAGCCTCTGGGTCACCGAGCGGCTGCTCTATCCGGTGGCGCCCCGGACGGCCTACCCGGCCTCCCCCGACGGCGTCCTGCCGGACGCGTACCGGCACGCGCTCGACCCGCTGGAGACGCTGACCTTCGCCGCCGCCTGCACCCGCCGGGTGGCGCTGGGCACGAGCGTCCTCGACATCCCCTTCTACAACCCGGTCCTGCTCGCCCGCCGGCTGACGACGCTCGACGTGCTGTCGGGAGGGCGGCTCCGCGTGGGGCTGGGGCAGGGGTGGTCGGACGACGAGTTCGAGGCGGCGGGCGCCCGGCGCCAGGAGCGCGGACCGCGGGCCGACGAGTTTCTCCAGGTGCTGAAAACCATCTGGACCACCGACCCGGTGGAGTTCCGGGGCCGGTATTACCGGGTGCCGAGGTCCATCATCCAGCCCAAGCCCGTCCAGAAGCCGCATCCCCCGATCTACCTCGCCGCCTTCGCGCCGGCCGCGCTCGAGCGCGCCGCCCGTCACGCCGACGGCTGGCATCCGACCGGCATCCCGGTGGCCGGCATGCGGCAGATGCTGGGACAGTTGCGGGACATGGCGCGCGCGGCCGGTCGCGATCCCGGCACCGTGCAGGTGGTGGTGCGGGCCAACCTGGCCTTCACGTCCGCCCCGCTCGGCCCGGACCGGGCCATCTTCGCCGGCTCGCCGGACCAGGTCCGGGAGGACGTGCAGGCGGTGCGGGCCCTGGGGGCGAGCGAGCTGTTCTTCGACCCGACGTTCTCGGCCGACGGGCGCACCGTCGACGGGTTCCTGGCCTGCCTGGAGCGGGTCCGCAAGCTGGTTTGAGGGCGCGGTCATGAACGTCGTCAGCCCCACCGGAATCGTCGCGGTGGCGGCGCGGCCGCTGGCGCCGCGTCGGGCCAGCCTGGCCGGCTGCCGGATCGGCGTCCTGGACAACTCCAAGCCCAACGCCGACGTCCTCCTGGGACGGGTGGCCGAGCTGCTGGCCGAGCGGGCCGGCGCCGGACCCGTCCGCCGGTGGCGCAAGCCCGGCTCCTCCCGCCCGGCGGCCGACCTCGGCGAGATCGCCGCCGCCGCCGACGTCGTCCTCACCGGCTCCGCCGACTGAGGGTCCTGCACGTCGTGGAGTGTCCACGACGCGGCGGCCCTGGAGGCGAGCGGGATCCCGACGGTCGTGCTGGCCACCGACGTCTTCGCCGACCTGGCCCGGGCCGCGGCGGCCGCC
>JBBIIW010000548.1:0-2247 GCA_037446305.1 Candidatus Rokuibacteriota bacterium | reverse complement strand
ACCTCGCTCCTCGGAGCAGGACGCGTGAGCAAGGGGCACGCGCGCGTGGAGGCCATGGGCGCGGTGGACGAGCTCAACGCCGTGGTCGGGTGGGTCCTCACGCAGCTCGAGGCCGGGCCCACCCGCCACGCCCTGGGCCTGGCCGCCTCCCTGGCCTCCGGCGTGAAGGAGAACTTCGGCTCGATGACGAAGCCCTACCACGCCGGTCACGCGGCCCGGAACGGCCTGCTGGCCGCGCTGCTGGCCCGCGAGGGGCTCACCGCCGCCGAGACCGCGCTGGACGGCCGGCAGGGCCTGCTGGCCGCAGCTGGGGGCTGTCCGGCCGACGCGCTGGCCGCGGCCCTGGACGGACTCGGCCAGCGCTGGCACGTGCTCGAGAGCGGCGTCGCCGTCAAGGCGTACCCGTCCTGCGCCCTCACCCACCCGGCCATCGACGCGCTCCTGGCGCTCAGGCAGGAGCACGACCTGCGGCCGGAGGCCATCGCCGAGATCGAGGTGGCGGTCAACCGCGTCACGCCCGACGTCCTGGCCTACTCCGCGCCCGCCACCGCGCTCGAGCGCAAGTTCTCCATGCCGTACTGCGCCGCGGCGGCGGCGGCGCTCGGCCGGGTGGATCTCGCCTGCTTCGAGGAGGGCGAGGTCCACGAGCCGGCCGTGCGGGCGCTGATGAGCCGCGTGCGGATGGTGGTGGACCCGGCGCTGCCCGACCGGCTCGCGCAGCACGCCTGGAGCCGGGTCACGGTGCGCCTGGTGGACGGCCGCGTGCTCGCCGCTCCCGCCCGCGGGGCCCGGGGCCACCACGACGACCCGCTGGACGACGCCACGCTGCGGAACAAGTTCCTGGCCTGTGCGGGGCGGGTGCTGTCGAGGTCCGAGGCCGAGGGCGTGGCCGCGCAGCTGGAGCACCTGGACGCCATTCCCGACATCCGCGTCCTCACGGCCCGGCTCGCGGTCGAGCGCGACTGACGGGTTCCCGTCGTTTCCTTCGAGAGGAGCGCGCATGGGTGTTCTGGACGGTATCAAGATCCTCGAGCTGGCCCGGGTGCCGCCGGCCGAGCTGCCCGGCATGATGCTGGCCGACATGGGCGCCGACGTGCTGAAGATCGAGACGCCGGGGGGCGAGCACGCCGGGGGCGACGCCGACGCCGAGCGGCGCGCGGCCTTCGCCTTCGTCAACCGCAACAAGCGGTCCATGACCCTCAACCTGAAAGCGGCCGAGGGCCAGGCGGTCTTCCGGCGCCTGGCCGCGGCGGCCGATGTCATCATCGAGGGCTTCCGGCCCGGCGTCATGACGCGGCTGGGCGCCGACTACGAGACGATCCGGGCCCTGAACCCGCGGATCGTCTACTGCTCCCTGTCGGGGTTCGGCCAGGACGGTCCCTATCGCGACTATCCGGCCCACGACCTCAACTACCTGTCCCTGGCCGGGGTGCTGGGCCTGATCGGCGAGCGGGACCGCAAGCCCGTGATCCCCCTCAACCTGGTGGCGGACTACGCCGGCGCCAGCCTGCACGGCGCGCTCGGCATCGTCCTGGCCCTGTTCGCCCGGGAGCGGACCGGCCGGGGCCAGCACGTGGACGTGTCGTATCTGGACACCACGATCTCCCTGCTGGCCGCCACGCCGAACATGCGCTTCTTCTTCTCCGACGGCCTGGCCCCACGGCGCGGCGAGGGCTTCCTGGGCGGGTCGTACCCGTACTACGCCATCTACGAGACGCGGGACGGCAAGCTGCTCACGATCGGCTGCACCGAGCCCTGGTTGTGGGAGAACTTCTGCCGGGCCATCGGCCGCCCGGACCTCACGCGCTTCGCCCGCCGGCCCGATCAGTTCGTGAGGGCCGCCAACGCCGAGGAGGAGGCGGCCCGGCGGGAGATCGAGGCCATCATCCGGACGCGCGACCGCGACGAGTGGTTCGACCTGCTGGTGCGCGCCGACGTCTGCGTGGGCAAGGTCTACGACGTGGACGAGATGGTCCAGGACCCCCAGGTGCTGCACCGCCGGATGGTGGTCGAGGTCGAGCACCCCAAGTTCGGCACCATCCGCCAGTTCGGGGTGGCCGTGAAGTTCTCGGAGACGCCGGGCACGATCCGCAGCGCGGCGCCGCGCCCCGGCGAGCACACCGACGAGGTGCTGGCCAGCCTCGGCCTCGGCCAGGCCGAGATCGCCCGGCTGCGAGCCGGGGGCGTGATCGAGTGACCTCGGCGCCGGCGGCCGTCTCGCCGCCGTGAGCGAGGCCTGGCCGCCGG
>JBBIIW010000547.1:0-2252 GCA_037446305.1 Candidatus Rokuibacteriota bacterium | reverse complement strand
CCGGTGACCAGCGCCCTCCGGCGCTGACGCAGGTCTAGGAGCCTGCGGCTCGTTTCGCTCATACTGGTAGGGACTTGGTGTGCGCCGATCCAGGCGAGCGGGGTGGGCTGGGCCGCGCGGTGCCCGCGGCGATTCGCCGGGGCGCCGGGGGCGCCTGATGTGCGGCATCGCCGGGTACCTGGGCGCGCCGCCGCCCGACCTGCTGCCGCGGATGCTGAAGGCGCTGGCCCACCGCGGCCCTGACGACGAGGGCCTGCACGTCGCCGACGGCGTCGGGCTCGGCATGACGCGCCTGGCCATCATCGACCTCGAGACCGGCCGGCAGCCGATGGCCACGGCCGACGGCGCCTGCGCCATCGTCTTCAACGGGGAGATCTACAACTACCGGCAGCTGCGGGCCGAGCTGGAGGCCGCGGGCCGCACCTTCCGCACCCGCAGCGATACCGAGGTGATCCTCCAGGCGTACGAGGCCCACGGCGAGGACTGCCTCGAGCGCCTGCGCGGCATGTTCGCCTTCGCGCTCTGGGACGCCCGCCGGCGCCGCCTGCTGCTGGCCCGCGACCGCCTGGGCAAGAAGCCGCTCTACTACTGGCGGGGCGACGGGCTGTTCCTGTTCGCCTCGGAGATCAAGGCGCTGCTCTGCCACCGCCCGGTTCCCCGGGCCCTCGACTGGCAGGCCCTGCACCACTACCTGGCCTTCGGCTACACGCCCGGCGCCCGCTCGATCTTCGCCGGCATCGGCAAGCTGCCGCCCGCGCACCTGGCCTGGGCCGGCGACGGGCCGCCGGCACCCCGGCGGTACTGGGCGCTGCCGGATGCGGCCGCCGCGGCGGCCGCGCCGGTCTCCGCCTCGGCCGCGTCCGGACGCGTGCGGGCGGCCCTGCGGGAGGCGGTGCGCCTCCGGCTCGAGAGCGACGTGCCGCTCGGGGTCTTCCTCTCCGGCGGCCTCGACTCGAGCGCCATCGTGGCCTGCATGCGGGAGGCGAGCTCGGCCCGCATCGCGACCTTCGCGGTCGGCTTCGCCCGCGCGCCCTCCTTCGACGAGCGGCGCTGGGCGCGGCTCGTGGCCGAGCGCTTCGAGACCGATCACCACGAGGAGGTGGTGGACCCGCCGGTCGCCGACCTGCTGCCGGTCCTGGTGCGGCACTTCGACGAGCCCTTCGCCGACTCCTCGGCGGTGCCGACCTACGCCGTGGCCCAGGCGACCGCCCGCCACGTCAAGGTGGCGCTCTCCGGCCTGGGCGGCGACGAGGCCTTCGCGGGCTACCCGCGGCACCTGGGCCTGCGCCTGTCCGAGGTCTACGCGCGCCTGCCGCGCGCGCTGCGGGCCATCCCGGCCGCCGCGGCCCGGCTCGTGCCCGAGTCCGAGTCGAGCCGTGACTGGGGCGGCTGGCTGCGGCGCTTCGTCGCCGGCGCCGATCGGCCCCCCGCCGAGCGCTACGTGGCGTGGACGCGCTTCTTCGACGAGCGGGGTTTGGCCCGGCTGGTGACGGCGCCCGTCAGGCGCGCATGGAGCGAGCCGGTGGACGCTGCGCAGCGGGCGGCCTTCGCCGGCCACGCGCATGGCGACCTCGTGGACGGCGCGCTGCGGACGGACCTGCTGACCTACCTGCCGGACGATCTGCTCGTCATGGCCGACCGGATGGCCATGGCCCACGGGCTGGAGCTCCGCGCCCCGTTCTGCGACCACCGCCTGCTCGAGGAGGCGGCCGGCATCCCGCCCGCCGTGAAGCTCGCGGGCCTGCGGCCCAAGGCGCTGCTGCGCGCGGCGTTCGCCGACGTCCTGCCGCCCGAGGTGCTGGCGCGGCGCAAGCAGGGGTTCATGATCCCGCTGGCCCGCTGGCTGCGGACCGACCTGCGCCCGCTCGTGGACGACCTGCTGGCGCCGGACATCGTGGGCGCCCGCGGGTTGCTGGTGCCGGCCGAGGTGGCGGCGCTGCGGCGGGAGCACGCCACCGGCCGGCGCAACCACGCCGACCGGCTGTGGGCGCTGATGATGCTGGAGCTGTGGGCTCGCGAATACCTGGACGGGAGCGCCCTCTGGAGCGCGCGCTGAGGGTCCTGGTCGTCTCCGACGTCTCCCCGTTGCGCGTGGAGGGGGGCGCCGAGCGCGTGCTGCGGGAGCTGGCGGCGGGCCTGGCCGGGCGCGGCCACACCGTGCGGGTCGTGGGGCGGGAGCCCGAGGGACGGCCCGTCGCGGACCCGCCGCCGGGCGTGCGTGTCCGCCACTTCCCCGTGACGCGCACCTCGCT
>JBBIIW010000546.1:0-2255 GCA_037446305.1 Candidatus Rokuibacteriota bacterium | reverse complement strand
GGCGCCCCAGCGGGGCGGCGACGCCCGCGCGGAGCCGCACGCGGACCGGTCGTCGCTGCGGATGTCCCGGTGGTTCCACGCGGCCGGCGGCCCCGGCGTCCGGCACTTTTTATGCACCGCCGCGCGGCGTGCATCCGCTCCCGGGGGACTTCGACGTCTTCACCAGCGCGCTCACGCCGGAGCTCACGCTCCACGTCGGGTTCCTGCCCGAGGAGTGCGTGTGGGTCTGGGAGATCCGGCGCACCGCCGACCGGACGGTGGTGGCGAGCAGCTGGGACGAGGAGTGGCGGGGCTACGCCACACCCGCGGAGGCGGCGGCGGCCGCTCACGCGCGCCTGCGACAGGGGCTGGCCGCCGCCTGACGAGGGTCATGGCCGACACCCTGGCCTCCATGTTCTGGCGGCGGGTCGGCGAGACACCGGACCGTCCCGCGCAGCTCGTCAAGGACGCGGGGGAGTGGCGCCGGCTCACCTGGGCAGAGGTGGGCACGGCCGTGCGGGAGGCGGCCCTGGGCCTCCTCGGCCTCGGCGTCCAGCCGGGCGACCGCGTGGCCCTCCTGGCGGCCAGCCGGGCCGAGTGGGTCCACGCGGACCTGGCCATCCTCTCGGTCGGCGGCGTGACCGTGCCGATCTACGCCAGCTACACCGCCGAGCAGATCGCCCACCTCGTCGAGGAGTCCGGCGCCGGCGTCCTGATCGTGGACACCCCGGAGCTGCTGGCGCGCGCCCTCGCCGCGCGGGACCGGATGCCGGGCCTCGTCCACCTGGTGCTGCTGCAGGGCAAACCCGGCGAGCCCGGCGTGGTCGCCTGGGACGAGCTGCGCCGCTGGGGACGCACCCACGCGGCCGAGCGCGACGGCGTGCTGGCCGCGCGCCTCGCCGCCGGCCGCGAGGACGACCTGGCGACCATCGTGTGCACCTCGGGCACCACCGGCGAGCCGAAGGGGGTCATGCAGACGCACGGCAATCACCTGGCCTCGCTCCGGGCGATCGCGCAGATCCCGGGGGCCGATCCGGGTGACGTCCACCTCCTGTTCCTGCCGCTGGCCCACTCCTTCGCGCGCCTGGAGGCGTTCATGGGGATCCATCGCGGCCTCGTGACCGCCTTCGCCGAGGCCCTCGACCGGCTGGCCGACAACCTGCGCGAGGTCCGCCCCGACTTCATCTTCGGCGTGCCGCGGGTGTTCGAGAAGGCCCAGGCGCGGATCGAGAGCGCGGCGGCGGCCGCCGCTCCGGCCCGGCGGTGGCTGTTCGCCTGGGCCATGCGGGTCGGCGCCCGCGCCTCGGCCCTCGAGCGCGCCCGGCGCCCCCTGCCGGCGTCCCTGCGGCTGGCCCGCCGGCTCGCCGACCGGGCGGTCCTCCAGCGGCTGCGCCAGGCCTTCGGCGGACGCCTGCGCTTCGCGGTCTCCGGAGGCGCGCCGCTGGCGGTCGAGACGGCGGAGTTCTTCCACGCCGCCGGGCTGCTCATCGTGGAGGGCTACGGGCTGACCGAGGCCTGCCCCGCCCTCACCTTCAACCGCCTCGATCGCTTCAAGTTCGGCTCCGTCGGCCAGGCCATCCCCGGGGTCGAGCTGCGCCTGGCCCCCGACGGCGAGGTCCTGGCCCGGGGACCCAACATCGCGACCCGCGGCTACTGGCGCCAGCCGGAGGCCACGGCGGAGACCTTCACCCCGGACGGCTGGCTCAGGACGGGAGACATCGGCCGCCTGGACGACGAGGGCTTCCTCTACCTGACCGACCGCAAGAAGGAGCTGATCGTGACGGCCGGCGGCCTGAACATCGCGCCCCAGCCCATCGAGAACCAGCTCCGCCGCGACCCGCTGATCGCGCAGGCGATGGTCTACGGCGACCGCCGGCCCTACCCGGCGGCCCTGATCACGCTGGATCCGGGGGAGCTGGCGCGCTTCGCCCGACGCGAGGGGCTCCCGGTCGTGGAGCACGCCCTGCTCGCGCGACACCCGAGCGTGGAGGCGCGCGTGTGGCGGACGGTCCACGCCACGAACGAGCGCCTGCCGTCCTACGCCCGCATCAGGAAGCTGGCGATCCTGCCCGGGCACCTCACCGAGGAGGGGGGCGAGCTGACGCCGACCCAGAAGGTGCGGCGCAAGGTCGTCGCCGAGCGCTACCGCGCGGTCCTCGACAGCCTCTACCGCTGACCGGGGTCCCGCGGCCCCAGTGACGCATCCCTGCCTCACCGGCGGCCGGGGCCGCCGCGCGCAAGCGCCCGCCGGCGCGGTGGTCTCCGGCGGGCGGCGG
>JBBIIW010000545.1:0-2258 GCA_037446305.1 Candidatus Rokuibacteriota bacterium | reverse complement strand
AGCTGGAGCGCGTGGCCCGGCGCTACCACGAGGACCCGGCGGCGCTCGACCGCGTGCGCGACCGGCTGGAGCGGGCCGCGGCCACCGCGCCCGACGCCGAGACCCTCACCGCGCTCAGCCGCGCCTGGTTCATCTGGGGCGACGTGCGCGCCGCCACCGCCGAGGAGAAGCTGATGGCGTATGACCGGGGCCGGCAGGCCGGCCGGCGGGCGGTGGAGCTGGCGCCCCGCAGCGCCGCCGCGCACTTCTGGTACGCCACCAACACCGGACGCTGGGGCCAGACCAAGGGCGTCCTGCGCTCGCTGTTCCTGCTGCCCGAGCTGCAGCGCGAGATCGACGAGGTGATCGCGCTCGACCCGCGCTTCACCCCGGTCTACGCCCTGGCCGGCAACGTCTTCTACGAGGTGCCCGGCCTGTTCGGCGGCGACCTGGACAAAGCGGAGGCGATGTTCCGGAAGGGGCTGGAGCTGGACCCGCGGTCCACGGTGATGCGGGTGGGGCTGGCCCGGGTGCTGATCAAGGCGGGACGTCCCGACGAGGCCCGCCGGGAGCTCCAGGCCGTGCTGGCGGAGCGCAACCCGAGCAACCCGGCCGACTGGACGGTGAAGGACGCGCCCGAGGCCCGGCGGCTGCTGGAGCGGCTGGGGGGCCGCTTCAGCGAGCCCTGACGCTGTGTCATAGTGGGGAAAAAGGGAGACGTCCATGCGCTTCAAGGCCTCGGACATCACCGACGAGACGCTGTACCTGAATCGCCGGGCCTTCATCACCGGCGGCGCCGCCGCCCTGGCCGCGGGCGCCTGCACCGGCGGCGCCGAGGGCGTGCAGCCGCCCCCGCCCGGCGCCCCGCTGGCCGCCAGCCGCAACGAGGCGCTCTCGCTGAAGGAGCAGCCGACCGACTACAAGCACGCCACCACCTACAACAACTTCTACGAGTTCGGCGTGGAGAAGGACGACCCCGCCCGCCTGGCGCCCGGGCTGCTCCGGCCTCGGCCCTGGGCCGTGCAGGTCGACGGGCTCGTGCACCGGCCGAAGACGTTCGACATCGACGAGCTGCTGCGCCTGTTTCCGCTCGAGGAGCGCGTCTACAGCCTCCGCTGCGTGGAGGCCTGGTCCATGGTCATTCCCTGGATCGGCTTCCCCCTGGCCGCGCTGCTCAAGCGGGTGGAGCCGATGGGCAGCGCGAGGTTCGTGGAGTTCACCACGCTCCTCGACCCCGAGCAGTTCCCGGCCCAGAAGCCGGGCCTCTTCGGCTTCGGGTCGCTGGAGTGGCCGTACGTGGAGGGGCTGCGCCTGGACGAGGCCCTGCACCCCCTCACGCTGCTGGCCGTGGGCATGTACGGCCGCGTCCTGCCCAACCAGAACGGGGCCCCCATCCGGGTGGTCGTGCCCTGGAAGTACGGCTTCAAGAGCGCCAAGTCCATCGTGCGCATCCGGCTGGTGACCGAGCAGCCCCGCACGGCGTGGGAGAAGGCCCAGCCGCAGGAGTACGGCTTCTACTCCAACGTGAATCCGGAGGTCAGCCACCCGCGCTGGAGCCAGGCCACGGAGCGGCGCATCGGCGAGTTCCGGCGGCGGCCGACGCTGATGTTCAACGGCTACGCCGACCAGGTCGCGCATCTGTACGCGGGCATGGATCTGCGGAAGTACTACTGAGGCGTGAGCCGGCGCGCCCGCATCGTCCTCAAGGCGCTGGTCTGGGCCGGCGCCCTGGCGCCTCTGGCCGCGCTGGCCTGGTGGGTGGGCGCCGGCGACCTCACGGCCAACCCGATCAGCTTCGTCACCAATCACCTCGGGGACTGGACCTTCCGGCTGCTGCTGGCCTCGCTGGCGATGACGCCGCTCCGGATCCTGACCGGCTGGGGCTGGCCGGCGCTGCTGCGGCGCCTGCTGGGGCTCTTCGCCTTCACCTACGCGGTGCTGCACTTCCTGGTGTGGATCCTGGTGGACCACTACCTCAACTGGGGGCAGATGGCCTCCGACATCGTCGAGCGCCCCTACATCACCGTGGGCATGGCGGCCCTGCTGTTGCTGATCCCGCTGGCCGCCACCTCCACCGCGGGGATGATCCGGCGGCTGGGCGCGCGGGCCTGGCGCCGGCTGCACCGGCTCGTCTACGTGGTCGGCGTCCTGGCCGCCCTGCACTTCCTGTGGCTGGCCAAGGTCGGCCGGACGGAGCCCTACTGGTACGCGGCCGCGCTGGCCCTGCTGCTCGGCATCCGGGGCGTGGCCGCCGGCCGGCGGGCCCTCCGCGCCCGGGC
>JBBIIW010000544.1:0-2268 GCA_037446305.1 Candidatus Rokuibacteriota bacterium | reverse complement strand
CGCCGGCGCCCCTGCCGTCGAGCCCCAGCAGCCGGACGGCCACCTCGACGGAGCCGCGGAGCGCCTCGAGCCCGTCGCGCACGGCCCGGCGCCGGGCGGCCAGCCAGCCCTCCGGATCTCCCACGACGGTGCCGACACGGAACGGCAGGAGGGCATCGGCGTCCATCAGCGTGCTCAGGACGTCGTCGTGCTCGGCCAGCACGCGGAAGCTGCGGGAGGGCGGCGCCGGGACGGGGCTCGACACCAGCACCACGTCACCCAGGCGCCCGGCCTGGACCACGGCCCCACCGACGCCGGCCACCGGCGGCCGCCAGTCGCGCGGCAGGGCGTCGACCACCGCGTAGACGTGGTGCAGAGCGGCCATCCCTACCTCCTGAGCTGGGAATGCTCGGTCGGGGACCAGTGCTGAGGGGCGCGCGACGGTGATCGGACCGTACCGCCGTTGCACAGGCGCCGTCAAGAGACTTGACAACGCTATACTGGCCGCGCCGTGCGGAGGCAGATCGGGCCCGCCCGTCGGCTCGTCGCCGGGGCCATCGGTGCCGCGGGACTGGTCTGGCTGCTGGCCCCGGCGTTCGCCGCGCGGCCCTCGGGGCCGCTGCCCTTTCCCGTGCCCGCGGCGGACCGGGCGCAGGTCGAGCAGGTCGTGGAGCAGGCGCACGTGGCCACCCGTGTGCAGGGCGAGGCGATCGCCACCGACCCCCGGGTGTTCGAGTACCTGCTGGACCACCCGGAGTTCGCCACCCACGTGACCCGGGCCTTGCGGCTGGCGCGCTACCGGATCTGGCAGACCCCCGAGGGCCTGTTCATGGACGACGGCTGGGGCACCCGGGGCCGGTTCTGGGTCCTGCATACCGGACCCGGCGTCCGGGTGTTCCGGGCGCGCGGCGAGCACCGCAAGGGGCCCCTGCCGCCGATCCGGGGCGAGGCGGTGACGCTCATCGAGTATCGCGTCACGCCGACCGGCGGGGACGGGGCGCTCGTGCAGCCGGCCGTGGCCGGCTATCTGCGCCTCGACAGCCGCCTGCTCGGCGTCCTGCTCGACCTCGGCGGCGCGGCCGTTCAGGCCAAGGCCGACCGCGAGGCGGGGCGTCTGATGAAGGTCTTCGCAAAGGTGAGCCGGGCCCTCGCGCAGGACCCTGCCCGGGTCTGGGCCCGCCTGCAGCAGCAGCCCGACGTGCCGCACCGGGAACTGGAGGAGTTCGGCCGGCTCCTCAACCGGCGCTGAGCTCCCTGGCCCGCTGCAGCGCCTCCTGCGCCTCGGCGTGCCGCCCCTGGGCGGCCAGGGCGCGGCCGAGCCGGACGTGGGCGTCCTCGTGGTCCGCCTTGAGGGCGATCACCGCCCGCGCCGCCGCCTCCAGCTCGCGATAGCGCCCCCGGGCCTCGAGGGCCGTCCAGAGCGCGTAGTGGGCAGCGGCCAGCTCGGGCTGGCGGGCGAGCGCCTCGCGGCACGCGGTCTCCGCCTCGTCGTATCGCCCCTGCGCGAGCAGCGCCGATCCCAGCGCCGCCCAGGCCCGGGCCGACTCGGGCTTGTACTCCAGCGCCGCCCGGTACGCCGCTTCGGCCTCCGGCCAGCGCCGTTGCTCGCCCAGGAGCTCGCCCAGATCGCAGCGCGCCCGGACGTAGCCGGGACGCAGCCGCAGCGCTTCCATGAACGCCGCCTCGGCCTCCGCCACCCGGCCCTGCCAGTAGAGGGCGACGCCGAGCCCACGATGGAGCGCGGGATGGTCGGGGCGGATCGCCAGCGCTTCCCGGTAGGCCGCCTCCGCCTCCGCGTGCCGGCCCTGCCGCCCCAGGCTCAGGGCCAGGTTGCCGCGGAGCCGGATGTCGTCGGGACGGAGCGCCACGCCGGCCCGCAGGGCGGCCTCCGCCTCCGCGTGCCGGCCCAGACGGCCCAGCGCCACGCCCAGCTCGTAATGGAGGTCGCCGTCGTCCGGATGGCGGGCCAGCGCGGCCCGGAACGCCGCCGCCGCGCCCGCGTAGTCGCCCAGCGTGCCCAGCGCGTGCCCGTAGCCGGCGAGGAGCTGCGGGTCATCGGGGTACCGCCGGAGCGCCTCCGCGTACGAGGCGGCGACGAAGTTTCGCGCCTTTGCCGAGCCAGGACAGCTAGAGGACCAAAGCAAGCTGCTGAGTCCGGAAGACCAGCTGGCGCTGTTTGCGACTCTGGGGCACGAAGCGCGCGCCTACGACCAGGCGGCGATGGCGGCCGCCGGCGTCACCCAAGCGCAGTACGACGCCGCCAGCCCGCCGGACTATACCGAGCCCGGC
>JBBIIW010000543.1:0-2271 GCA_037446305.1 Candidatus Rokuibacteriota bacterium | reverse complement strand
CGCGGGCGGCCCGCACGATCGCCGACGCCGGCGGCCCCTCGACGAGGCTCGGGCGCATCCGCACACCGTCCCGGCGGGCGCCGGCCAGGAGGCGGGCCAGGCGCTTCTCGGCGTGCTCGCGCGTGGACTTCCAGAGGTCCTGCACGAGCGCCGGGGGGATGTAGCCCTCGCCGGTGATCGGCACCGCCCGCTCCCAGGCGTGCACCACGATCAGCTCGGCCTTGAAGGCCCGGGCCAGGGCCCGGGCCATGTCGAAGGCCCGGCGCGAGGCGGGAGAGAAGTCGGTGGCGTGCAGGATGCGCTTGATGGTCATGGCGCCGGGAATGATTCGCCGAGGGCCCGGCCCCTGTCAAGCGATCTTCGACGCTCAGCGGGTATAGATGCGGTAGTCGATCTCGGGAAACAGGTTGTCGCGCTGCTCCAGGTCGGCCAGCCAGGACTCGGAGATCCGGCCGGCCCGGAGCGCCTCGTACAGGTGGTTGAACCGGTTCACGTGCTCGCACACCCGCCGCACGGCGTAGGGCGTCGTCGTGCCCGTCTTCATGATGAAGGGCCAGTCGCTGGCCTGGGCCAGGAGCAGTTCGCGGGCCGCCTGGTCGAGGGCCCGGCGACGGAGCCCGTGGGCCTCGGGATGGCCGCGGGCCAGCTCCACCATGCGCTCGCCCATTTTGTGCAGGTGCCGGTACACCCAGTCGTTGCTGCCGTTGAGCCACACCTCGTTGTAGCCCTTGTAGCCCCAGGACGACGCCGAGGGCGTGGCCACCTGGTTGGTCGGGTGCCGGGCCAGGTACTCGCCGGGCGTGATGGGGGCCACCAGCGCCTGGTCGTACTGCATCTTCCGGAAGAGGAAGTCCAGGAACAGGGGGCCCTCGAACCACCAGTGGCCGAACAGCTCCGCGTCGTAGGGCGCCACCACGATCGGCGGCCGGTCCATCCGGGCGGCCAGGTACTCGATCTGGCGCTCGCGGTTGAACAGGAAGTTGCCCGCGTGCTCGGCCGCCCGCTCCCGGGCAGCGCCGGGATCGTAGAGGGCCTTGGCGTGCAGCGGGGTCTGCCGGCTGGTGATGCGGTGGTACTTGAAGCCGGTGGCGCGCCGGAGGCCGTCGGGGTGGACGTAGGGCCCGATGTAGCCGAGGTCCAGGTCGAAGCCGATGTCGCGGTAGAAGTCACGGTAGGCGCCGTCGCCCGGGTAGCCCTCCTGGGCGCTCCAGACCTGCTTGCTGCTCTCGACGTCGCGGCCGAAGGCGGCCACGCCGGTCGGGCAGTAGACCGGCGCGTAGACGCCGTAGACGGGCCGCCGGTCGGCGAAGAGCAGCCCGTGGGTGTCGACGAAGAAGTACCGGATGCCGGACTCCCGCAGCAGCTCGTCCAGGCCCCGCACGTAGCCGCACTCGGCCAGCCACATGCCGGCCGGGCGGCGGCCGAAGTGCCGCTCGTGCTCGCGAGCGGCCAGCTCGATCTGCGCGTGACAGACGGCCCAGTTGCGGTCGGCCAGGGGCAGGAACATGTGGGTGGCGTTGCAGGTGATCAGCTCGAGCCGCCCGGCCTCCTGCAGCGCCCGGAACGCGCGGAGCAGGTCGCCCTGGTAGCGCCGGAAGGTGTCGCGGATCTCGGCGAAGCGGTCGCGGTACATCCGGGCCAGGGGCTGCAGGGCGCCGTCCCCGGCCGTGCGCTCCACCTCGCGGTGGCCCAGCTCCACGAGCCGGTCCAGCTCGCGGGCGTAGCGGCCGAGCAGCAGCGGGTCGCGCATCATGGCCGCCAGCGGCGGCGACAGCGACAGGGTCAGGCGGAAGTCGATCCCGTCCCGCTGCAGGCCCTCGAAGACGTGCAGGAGCGGGATGTACGTCTCGGTCATGGCCTCGAAGAACCACTGCTCCTCGAGGAAGTGCTCGTGCTCGGGGTGCCGCACGTAGGGCAGGTGCGCGTGCAGCACCAGCGCCAGGTAGCCGCGCGTCATCACCGGGGCTCGCCGGGACCCGGCGGCGAAGCCGCCTCGCCGGCGCCGGCGAACCGGCTGGCGCCGCCCAGCCTGAGCTCGCTGGCCCCGGAAATCTTGCTGGCGCCGCCCAGCAGCAGCTCGCCGGCGGCCATGACGCCGCTGGCGCCCACGAACCGGAGCTCGCTGGCGCCGGGATAGAGGAGCTCGCTGGCGCCGAGATACGCCATCTCGCTGGCCGCCACCCAGGCCAGCTCGGAGGCGCCGGCCAGGCGCTCCTCGCTGCCCTGCAGCCAGGGCCACTCGCTGGCGCCCAGCGCGAGCGCCTCGCTGGC
>JBBIIW010000542.1:0-2272 GCA_037446305.1 Candidatus Rokuibacteriota bacterium | reverse complement strand
GCCGCAGGCGCCGAGCAGCCCGGCCAGGAGCGCGGGGAGGAAGAGGCGCGTCGAGGGGATCATTGGGTGCGAGCGAGGACGAAGTGGAACAGGCGCTCCATGGCGTGGCGCGCCGGGCCGGGGGCGTTCCTGGCCGGCGCCGGCGCCTTCGGCTGGGTCGGGCTCTACTTCGCGCTGGTGGCCGAGATCGGCGGCCCCCGCCACGCCGGCGTGCTGACCGGCCTGGCCGTGGTCTTCGCCTGGTCCGGCGTGCTGCTCGGCCCGCTGCTCTTCGGCGCCGCCGTGCAGGCGGCGGAGGCCTACGCGCCCGCCTGGCTGCTGCTCGCCCTCATCGTCCTGGCGGCGGCCGCCGCGCTGGCGCGGCTGCAGCCCCTGGTCCAGCGCGAGCCGGTGGCCAACCGGTCGCGTCTGAGGTAACGTCACTCACCCGGCTCCCACCAGACCCCGACGGAGGAGGCAGCCATGAAGGCGAAGGCGGCCGTGCTGTTCGACGTGGGCAAGCGGCTCGAGCTGTGCGACGTGGAGGTGAGCCCGCCCCGGGCGGGCGAGGTGCTGATCCGCATGGCCGCCGCCGGCGTCTGCCACAGCGACCTGCACGTCATGACCGGCCACCTGGCGGCGTCGCTCCCGGCGATCCTCGGGCACGAGGGCTCCGGCGTGGTGGCCGAGGTGGGTCCCGGGGTCGCCTCGCTCCGGCCCGGCGACCACGTGATCCCGCTCTGGCGCCTGTCGTGCGGCACCTGCGAGTACTGCTCGGACGGCCGGCCGGCGCTCTGCCACGCCGGCATGCAGGTCCGCATGACCGGCCGCCTGCTCGACGGCACCACGCGCTTCAGCCACGGCGGCCGCGAGATCAAGCACTTCGCGGGCGTCTCGACGTTCTCCGAGTACACGGTCGTGCCCGAGAAGGCGGTGCTCCGGATCCCCGACGACCTGCCGCTCGACCGCGCGGCACTCCTCGGCTGCGCCGTCATCACCGGCGTGGGGGCGGTGTTCAACTGCGCGCGGGTGCGCCCGGGGTCGAGCGTGGTCGTCTTCGGCACGGGCGGCGTGGGCCTGAACGTGGTGCAGGGGGCGGCCCTGGCCGGCGCCGAGAAGATCATCGCCGTGGACCTGCTGCCCGGCAAGCTGGAGCACGCCCGGCGGTTCGGCGCCACCCACACGGTCAACGCCGGCAGCGGCGACCCGGTGGCCGAGGTGCGGGCGCTCACGGAGGGGCGCGGCGTGGACTACGCCTTCGAGGTGGTCGGCCAGCCCACGATCATGCGGCAGGCCTACGACTGCCTGGCCAAGCGCGGCGTCTGCGTGGTCGTCGGCGTGTCGCCGATGACCACCGAGGTCTCGGTGCCGGTGATGTCGCTGGTGTTCGAGGAGCGCGTGCTGACGGGCTCGGTGTACGGCTCGGCCCGCCCCGCCATCGACATCCCGCGGCTCATCGCGCTGTACCGGGCCGGCAAGCTCAAGCTGGACGAGCTGCTGACCCGGACCTACCCGTTCCAGGCCATCAACGAGGCCTACGAGGCGCTGGAGCGGGGCGAGGTGGCGCGCAGCGTGGTGACGTTTTGAGCGGGGCGGGGGCGGGCCGCCCGACCCTGCAGGAGCAGCTCGACGAGCTCCAGAAGCAGTGGGAGGCCCGGGTGGCGCCCGAGGTCCGGGCCATCGCGGAGCGGGCCATCGACGACCTGCGGGCCTCCGGCATCCTGCAGCGGGTCGTCAAGGTGGGCGACCGGGCGCCGGACTTCGAGCTGCTGGACACCGCGGGCCGGCCCGTGCGGCTGGCCGATCTGCGCGCGCGGGGTCCGGTCGTCCTCTCCTTCTTCCGCGGCCGGTGGTGACCGTACTGCAACCGGGAGCTGGCAGCTCTCGAGCACGTCCTGCCGGAGATGACCGCGCTCGGCGCGGCGCTCGTGGTCGTCTCGCCGCAGCTCCACCGCACGCCGCGGGAGCGCGAGGATCAGCCCGCGCTCCCCTTCACCCTGCTGCGCGATGCCGGCAACCGGGTGGCCCGCGCGTACGGCCTCGTGTTCTCGCTGCCCGAGGACCTCCGGCAGGTGTACCGGTCGTGGAACATCGATCTGGCCCGGGCCAACGGCGATGACTCGTGGACGCTGCCGATTCCGGCCCGCTTCGTCATCGACCAGGCGGGCGTGATCCGCGCCGCCGATGCCGATCCCGACTACCGCCGCCGGCCGGAGGCGACGAAGACGCTGGCCGACCTCCGCGCGCTCCGCTGACGCCCGAGCCGCGGCCGCCGGGGCTCGGGGACCGCGCA
>JBBIIW010000541.1:0-2275 GCA_037446305.1 Candidatus Rokuibacteriota bacterium | reverse complement strand
ACCCCGCCCTCGGCGCCGACGCCGGCGAGACGGCAGGGGTCGGCCGGCGCGGCGTGCCGCTCACGAGCGACGCGGCGAGCGCCCTCCTGGCCGGCCGGGTCCTCATCGAGTTCACCACGCCCGAGGCCTCGCTGGAGCACGTCCGCCTGGCCGCCAGGTCGGGCGCGCGGGCGGTGGTCGGCACGACCGGGTTCTCGCCGCAGCAGCGCGAGGAGATCCGGAAGGCGAGCGCCGCCACGGCCATCGTCCTGGCCTCCAACATGTCGGTGGGGGTGACCCTCGCCCTGCGGCTCCTGGCGCTCATGGCCCGCGCCCTCGGCGACGACTACGACGTGGAGATCACCGAGACGCACCACCGCTTCAAGAAGGACGCGCCCAGCGGGACCGCGCTCAGCATGGCCGGGGTCATCGCCGAGGCCCTGGGCCGGGACCTCGAGCGCGTGGCCGTCTACGGGCGGCACGGGCTGCCGGGCGAGCGGACCCGCAAGGAGATCGGGATCTTCTCGCTGCGGTCGGGCGACGTCGTGGGCGAGCACACGGTGTGCTTCGGCGCCCCCGGGGAGCGGCTGGAGCTGACCCATCGCGCCCACAGCCGGGACACGTTCGCCCGGGGCGCGCTGCGGGCGGCGCGCTTCGTGGCCGGCCAGAAGCCCGGTCTCTACTCGATGCAGGACGTCCTCGGGCTCTGAGCGGCTGCCGGCACGGCCGATGGCGGACAAGCTCCTGCTCGACGACGTGCGCTTCTACGGCCAGCACGGGCTGAGCAAGGCCGAGCAGGCCGTCGGCGCCTGGTTCTCGGTGGATGCCGAGCTGACGCTCGACCTGGAGCCGGCCGCCGTCTCCGACGACCTGGGGGCCACCGTGGACTACGGCCAGGTCGTCCACCGCATCGTGGAGCTGGGCACCGGCACCCGCGTGAACCTCCTGGAGCGCCTGGCCGGCCTGATCGCCGAGGGGCTGCTGCGGGAGTTCCCGGTGCAGGAGGTCCGCGTGCGGGTCCGCAAGCTCACGCCGCCGCTGGAGGGTCTGATCGGCACGCCCGGGGTCGAGCTGGTCCGGAGGCGCTGATGCCGCGGGTCTACCTGAGCCTCGGCTCCAACCTGGGCGACCGGCTGGCCGCCCTCCGGGCGGCGCTGGGCCGCCTGCGGGAGAGCGGCGACATCCGCCTGCTGGCGGCCTCCGCCCTCTACGAGACCGAGCCCTGGGAGCAGGCGCCCGGCCAGGTCCCGGACGAGCGCGGCTGGTATCTCAACTGCGCCGTCGCCATCGAGACGACGCTGCCCCCCCGGGACCTGCTCGACCGGCTGCAGGCCATCGAGGCGGCGCTGGGCCGCACGCGGCCGCCCGGCCCGCCGGAGGCGGTCCGGGACGCCCCCCGCCCGGTGGACATCGACATCCTGCTCTACGAGGACCGCGTCATCAGCGTGCCGGACGCCCTGCACATCCCGCACCTGCTCCTGCACGAGCGGGCCTTCGTGCTGCGCCCGCTGGCCGACATCGCGCCCGACCTGGAGCACCCCACGCTCTACCGCACGATCCGGCAGCTGCTGGCCGAGGTCGAGGACGAGCACCAGGTGCGCCGGCTCGACGTCCCCCGGTCCTGGTTCGAGGACTGAGGTGGCCGACGCCCAGTTCCAGCGCGCGGCGCTCGAGCACCTCGACGCCCTGTACAACTTCGCCATCTACCTGGCCCGCAACGGGGCCGAGGCCGAGGACCTGGTGCAGGAGACCTACGCGCGGGCCTTCCGCTTCTCCCACCGCTTTCAGCCGGGAACGCACCTCCGGGCCTGGTTGTTTCAGATCCTGAGGAACACGTTCCTCACGTTCTACCGGGTCCGGGAGCGCGAGGCGCCGCTGGCCGAGGACGGAGTCCCCGACTGGGACGTCCCCATGTTCCACGAGGCGCCGGAGGACGACCCGCGCGTGCTGGAGGCGCACACCGACCTCGAGCGCGCCCTGCGTCGCCTGCCCGAGGAGTTCCGCACCGTGCTCCTCCTGGCCGAGGTCGAGGGGCTGCCGCTGGACGAGGTGGCCCAGGTCATGGCCTGCCCGGTGGGGACGGTGAAGTCGCGCATCTTCCGCGCCAAGGAGCGCCTGCGCGCGCTGCTGCGCGATTACGAGGCTCGATGAGTCAGGATCTGAGCGACGAGGCGCTGGGACGCCGGCTGGCCCAGGACCTGCCGCGGTACGCCGCCCCGGCCGGGCTGCGCCGGGCGGTGGCCGAGGCCGCGCGCCCCCGGCCGGTGCCGTGGCTGGCGGCGGCCGTCGCGGCGGC
>JBBIIW010000540.1:0-2298 GCA_037446305.1 Candidatus Rokuibacteriota bacterium | reverse complement strand
CGGCTGCGGCGCCTGGCCCGCGAGCCCGTGCTCTGGCGGCTCGGCCTGGCGGGCGCCGCGATGATGTGGGTGCAGTACGTGCTGGCCACCTGGGCGCCGCTCCTGCTGCGCGAGGCGGGTGTCGCCGAGCTGGGCCGGGCCGGGCTCTACACGAGCTTCATGGGCCTGGCGGGGGTGGCCGGGCTCCTGGCGGGCGGCTGGCTGGCCGATCGCGCCCGCCGCACCGGCCTCGGCCTTCGCGCGGTCGTCGTCGCGTGCCTGGCGGCGGCCACCCTGACGATGCTGCTGCTGGCCGTCGTCGTGAGCGGCCGTGCCTGGGCCGGCGCCGTGACGGCCGCCATCTTCGTGGTCGCCCTCTGCGCCTGGACCGTCTGGGGCCCGAGCTTCGCGCTGCTCGGCGAGCAGTTCGCCGGCCGGGATCTCTCGACGGCCTACGGGCTCTACAACACCCTGTGCGTGCTGGGCGCCGTGGTCGGCCCCGGCGTCATCGGCTGGGCCCGCGACCTCGCCGGCTCCTTCGCGGCCGGCTGCTACCTGTCGGCGGCGGTGGCGCTGGCCGGGGTGGCCGTCGCGCTCGGCCTCCGCCCGGCCCCCGGCGAACCGTCGAGGCTATAATCGATCCGTGAGGCGACTCGCCGCGCTCGCCGCCGTCCTGCTCGTCGTCCTGACCACCGCCGCCGCCGGGGCTCCGCCGTCCGCCACCGCGGACGTGCGGGCCACCACGCTCGACAACGGGCTGCGCGTCCTGCTGCTCGAGGATCGGCGGAGCCCCATCGTGTCGGTGCAGGTGTGGTACCGCGTGGGCTCCCGCAACGAGCCCCGGGGCGCGACGGGCATCGCCCACCTGCTGGAGCACATGATGTTCAAGGGGACCCGCCGGTACGGGCCCCGGCAGTTCGCGCGCCTCATCGAGCAGAACGGCGGGCGCGACAACGCCTTCACCTCCCAGGACGTGACTTCCTACTTCGTGAACATCGCGGCCGACAAGCTCGACCTGGTGCTGGAGCTGGAGGCCGACCGCATGCGCAACCTCCTGCTGGATCCGCGGGAGATCGACGCCGAGCGGGAAGTGGTGATCGAGGAGCGCCGCACGCGGACGGAGGACGACCCGGGCGGGTTCCTGGCCGAGGCCGTCTCCGCGCTCGCGTTCCAGGCCCACCCGTACGGGCAGCCGATCGTCGGCTGGATGGCCGACCTCAAGCGCATCACGGCGCCCGAGGTCCGGGCCTTCTACGAGACCTACTACGTCCCCAACAACGCCATCCTGGTCGCCGTCGGGGACTTCGACGCCGACGAGGCGCTGGCGATGGTCCGCAGGCACTTCGGCCCCATCGCCCGGGGCCCGGCGCCGCCGCCGGTGCTGGCCGTCGAGCCCCCCCCGAACGGTGAGCGCCGGGTCATCGTCCGCCGGCAGGCCCGGCTGCCCATCGTGTACCTGGCCTGGCACGTGCCGAACCACACATCGGAGGATGCGCCGGCCCTGGAGGTGCTCTCCACGATCCTGTCCGGCGGCCGGGCCTCGCGCCTCTACCGCCACCTCGTCTACGAGCGCCAGCTGGCGCTCAACGCCGGCGGCGACTACCCGTACTTCTCGCTCGACCCCGGGCTGTTCTGGTTCTGGGCCACCGCCATGCCCGGGAAGACCCCCGAGACGCTGGAGGAGGCCCTGCTCGACGAGATGGAGCGGCTCCAGCGGGAGCCGGTGACCGAGGAGGAGCTGGCCCGGGCCCGCAACCAGATCGAGGCCGCCTTCGTCTTCCAGCAGGACTCGATCCACCGCCGGGCGTCGCTGCTGGCCCGCTTCGAGCTGATCGGTGGCTACCACCTGCAGGACGCCTATCTGGCCCGCCTTCGCGCGGTGACCGCCGCCGACGTGCAGCGTGTCGCCCGGACCTGGTTCGCCCCCCGCACCAAGATCGTCGGCGTCCTCCTCCCAGAGCCGTGACCGCCCGCAGAGCCTGGGCCACGGCGCTGGCGACCCTCGTCGTCGCGGGCGTCGTGCTCGGCGTCTGGCTGAGCCGGCGCCTGAGCGGCGACACCGGGATCGTCGCCGTCACGGGGACCATCGAGGCCACGCAGGTGGACGTGAGCGCCAAGATCACCGGCCGGGTCATCGAGCTGGCGGTGCGCGAGGGCCAGCAGGTGGAGCGCGGGCAGCTCATCGCCCAGCTCGACACCGAGACGCTGGCGGCCGACGTGCGGCGGGCCGAGGCCGCCGTGGCGGAGGCCGAGGCCCACCTGGCCGACCTGCTGGCCGGCGCCCGGCGGGAAGAGATCCGGGAGGCGGAGGCCGGCGTG
>JBBIIW010000539.1:0-2300 GCA_037446305.1 Candidatus Rokuibacteriota bacterium | reverse complement strand
GGCCGTCCCGGGTGGAGCGCGTGGAGCGCTTCGAGGGGCGCGGGCGGCACTGACGCCCGCGCCGGGTCAGGCGTTGGGCGCGTTCTCGGCCTGGCGCAGGCGGCGCGACAGCACGCCCAGGATCGCGCGCGTCAGCTCCGGCACCTCCGCGAGCAGCCGCGTGAAGTCCCGCCGGCGGACGACGAGCAGGCGGACGGCCGTCTCGGCCACCACCGTGGCCGAGCGCGGGCCGCCGTCGAGCAGGCTCATCTCGCCGAAGAAGGCGCCCGGTCCCAGCGTCACTCGCTTGCGCGCCGAGACCTCGACCCGCACCTTGCCGTCCAGCAGGAGGAAGAACTCCTCGCCGGGCTCCCCGGCGCGAGTCAGCACGGTGCCGGCCGGCGCCTCCCGGACGTCGGCGATGCGGGCCACCGCCTTGAGCTGGCGCCGGGTGCAGCCTTCCAGCAGGGGCACGCCGGCCAGGCGCTCCATCTTCTCGTCCTGGCGCACCCGGAACCCGAACAGGCCGCCGCGCGACAGCCCCGCCTTCGGCGGCTCCGGGATCGAGCCATCGAGCATCCGGCCGACGAGTTCCATGCGACCTCCAGTGTAGGCGATCCCGCGGCCCGGGTCACCGCCGTTCAGTGCGCGGGGGGCGCCGGCGCGCCGAGCCCCCGCGCAGCGTCCCGGAAGACCTCGACCTCAAAGCCGGTAGAGGCGGCGGGCGTTGTCGCCGAGGATCTTCCGCTTCTGGCCCTCCGTGAGGTCGCCCCGGTTGCGGAGCTCGTCGAGCGAGGCCGGGTAGGAGTGGTCCCAGTGGGGGAAGTCCGAGGCGTAGACGATCTGGTCCTCGCCCACCAGCCGGACGGCCTCGGGGAGCAGCCACTCGCCGGCCTCGCACGAGAAGTAGATCGTCCCGCCCCGGACGTACTCGCTCGGGCGCCGGCGAAGCTCGGGCGCCTCGCTGGCCCGCTTCGCGTACTCGTCGTCCATCCGCTCCATCCAGTACGGCGCCCAGCCGGCGCCGGCCTCCAGGAAGGCCAGGCGCAGGCGCGGGAAGCGCTCGGGCACCCCCTCCAGCACGATGGAGGTCAGCTGGCGCATCTGGCCGAAGGCGTGCGAGCAGGTGTGGGCCTGGATGAAGCGCGGGAACAGCTCGACGCCGCCGCCGCCCAGGTGCGAGCCGGAGGCGTGGATGCCCAGCATGACGTCGAGCCGCTGCGCCTCCTCGTAGACGGCGAAGAACCGCGCATCGCCCAGCAGGTGGCTGCCGTCCGCGGCCAGCATCCCGCCGACCAGGCCCAGCTCGCGCACGGCGCGCCGCAGCTCGGCCGCCGCCGCCTCGGGATCCTGCACGGGCAGTAGGGCGACGGCCTGCAGGCGGGGGCTCACCTTCACGAACTCCTCGTGCAGCCAGGTGTTGTAAGCGCGGGCCAGGGCCACGGCCCAGGCGCGGTCGCGCAGGAAGCAGAGGAACAGGCCCAGCGTGGGGTAGAGCACCGTCCGGGCCATGCCGCCCTGGTCGAGGGCGCGCAGCCACGCCTCGGCGGTGCCGCCGGCGTCGCCCAGCGTGCCGAGCATCCGGCGGTCCCAGCCGTCCCAGGGGTAGAAGAAGCCGGAGCCGGTCGGGCGCCGGCGATATGGCTCGTCCAGGTAGCGCGCCACCTGCTCCTGGGACTCGGTGACGTGCCCGTCGGCGTCCACCACCGTCATGGACGCCTCAGGGCTTCTTGCAGATCACGTTGAGCAGGGCCTGGCGGCGCTCCTCGCGCACCACCCGCAGCGCCCGGTCCAGGGCCTCGGGGAGCCCGGCGCCGTCCTCGACGCGCTCGGCCCAGCCGCCGCTGGCCCGGCAGACCAGCTCGTAGTCGGGCGCCGGGTCCAGGTCGCTCAGGGGCATGGCCCCCGTCCGGACCGCCCAGCCCTGCGGCGCGTGCGAGACGACCGCGCGCTTGACCGCATTCCAGGCCTGGTTGTTGAAGACGACGAACAGCACGGGCAGGTCGTAGGCGCGCGCCACCCAGTGGGCGGCCGTCGGCGCGCCGAAGAGATAGGCGCCGTCGCCCACGCAGCAGATGACGGTCCGGTCGGGCGCGGCCAGCCGGGCTCCCAGCGCCGCGCCCAGCCCCCAGCCCAGCCCCGAGGCCGGCGACTGGCTGAAGTAGCTGCCCGGCGTGTCCAGCGTTGTCTGGGCCAGGTCCAGGTCGTACTCGTTGATGACGATCGTGCGCGCGTCCACCCGCTCGCCCACGGCGCGCGACAGCCAGGCCATGTCCACCGGCCGGTCGTCCGCTGCCCGGCGCGCGGCCGCGGCCTCCGCG
>JBBIIW010000538.1:0-2303 GCA_037446305.1 Candidatus Rokuibacteriota bacterium | reverse complement strand
GGCCGTGGCCACCGTCTCGGCCGGCATCGGCTTCGGGGTCCTGATCATCTCCCCCCTGGCCCGCTGGCTCACCACGCTGTTCGACTGGCGGACCGCCATGCTCGTCATCGGCGACCTGGCCTGGCTCGTCGTCATCCCGGCCGCGCTGCTGATCCGCGAGCAGCCCGGAGACGTGGGCGTGGCGGCCCGCGGCGGCGAGGCCCGCCCGCAGCGGGAGTACTCGGCCGGCGAGGTCCTGCGCACGCCCCAGTTCTGGGTCATCGCGCTGACGCACTTCGCCTGCTGCGCCGCCCACTCGGGCCCGATCTTCCACATGGTCACCCACGCCATCGACCAGGGCGTGGCCCGCATGACGGCCGCCACCGTGCTGAGCGTGTCCGGCCTGGCCTCCGTGTTCGGGCGCCTGGGCACCGGCCTGCTGGCCGACCGGATCGGCGCCAAGCCCACGCTGATCGGCGGCCTGGTCCTGCAGGGGGCGATCATCACGGCCTACCTGCCGGCCGGCAGCGCCCGTGACTTCTACGCCCTGGCCCTGGTCTTCGGCGTCGCCTACGGGGGCGTCATGCCGCTCTACGCCCTGCTGACCCGGGAGTACTTCGGCGACCGGGTGATGGGCACGGCCTACGGCGGCGTGTTCCTCGTCTCCACGCTGGGCATGGGCCTGGGCTCGTTCGCCGGCGGCTGGATCTACGACCACCTGGGCACCTACGCCTGGCTCTTCATCTCCTCCGCCGGCATCGGGCTGATGGCCGCCCTGCTGGCCCTCACCTTCCGCCCGCCCCGGCTGGCTCCGGCGCCGGCGGCCGCGGCGGCCGCTCGCTGACCGAGCGCCGTCGGTTGACACCCCGCGGTCGGGGTGGTATGACAACGTCACTTTTCTTCGTCTGATCGTCACTTACGAGGCGGTGGCTAGATGATCAAGGAGGAGCCAGCATGAGCGACCCCCATGTCGACCGACGGCAATTCCTCAAGGTGTCCGGCACCGCCGTGGCGGCGACCGGCCTGGAGGGAATCCTGGCCGCCCGCCGCGCCCCCGCCCACGCGCAGGGGACCAAGCTGCACTGGGTCCGCTGGGTGGACTTCATCCCCGAGTCCGACGTCGAGCTGAAGCGCCAGATGCCGGAGGCGTCGAAGGCGCTGGGGGCGGAGGTGACGCTCGAGACCATCAACGCCAACGACCTCCAGCCGCGGATCACGGCCGCCATCCAGTCGGGCACCGGCGCCGACATCTTCCTGTTCCAGTACAACTGGGCCCACCTGTACCAGAACTCGGTGGTGGACGTGTCGGACGTGGCCGAGCCCATCGGCAAGGCCGAGGGCGGGTTCTACGACGTGTTCAACGCGGGCAGCCGGGTGAACGGCCGCTGGCTGGCCGTCCCCCACTCGATCATCGGCAACGCCGTCGCCTACCGGCGCTCCTGGCTGCGCGAGGTGGGCGCCAGCGAGCCGCCCAAGACGTGGGACGAGGCGCGGAAGATCTTCAGCGCGCTCAAGAAGAAGGGCCGGCCGTACGGCCAGACCCTCGGCCACACCTTCGGCGACGCCCCGACCTTCACCTACCCCATGCTGTGGGCCTTCGGCGGCGCCGAGACCGACCAGAGCGGCAAGAAGGTGGTCCTGCAGGGCAAGGGCGCCCTGGAGGCCGTGAAGTTCCTGCAGGCCTTCTGGAAGGAAGCCTGCGACGAGGGCGGGCTGGCCTGGGACGACACGAACAACAACCGGGCCTTCCACGCCGGCGAGATCTCGGCCACCCTCAACGGCGCCTCCATCTACCTGGTGGCCAAGCGCCAGAAGGACAAGATCAAGGACGACCAGGGCAAGCCGCTCTACGAGGACATCGACCACTACGACCTGCCGGCCGGCCCGGCCGGACAGTTCACGATGTACCTGCCGCACTCGCACGCGATCATGAAGTACTCGAAGAACCAGAAGCTGGCCAAGGACTTCCTCCGGTGGCTGCACCGCAAGGAGAACTACGACAAGTGGTTCGCCACCCAGGAGGCCTACTCGGTCGGCGCCACCCAGGTGTGGGAAGACCACCCCATGTGGCAGAAGGTGGACAAGCCGCTGCGCATGTTCCAGCGCGCCGGCCGCAACACCCGGATCTTCGGCTACGCCGGCCCGGCCACGGCCAAGGCCACCGAGGTGTTCTCGAAGTACATCATCACGGACATGTTCGCCAAGGCGGCGCAGGGCGCCAAGCCCGAAGACGCCGTGGCCTGGGCCCACGGCGAGCTGAAGAAGATCTACGAGGGATAGGCCCCGGGTCGGCCGGCCGCCGGGCGGGCTCCGCCGCGCGGCCG
>JBBIIW010000537.1:0-2319 GCA_037446305.1 Candidatus Rokuibacteriota bacterium | reverse complement strand
CGTGGCGCCCGCGAGCGCCGGGCTCGTCCGCGGACGAGGCCCTGATTGTGCCATTGACAGGCGCGAGACCGCCATGCGAAAACCCCGCATCCGGTCTGCCCGATCTTGTTCCGAGGAGCGGATGATGACAGCCCCGGCGACGGCTCGCGTGCGCTATACCCCGGTGGAGGGGGCCGATCGGCTCTTCACCCCGGACTTCCTCGACTACCTGGTGGACCTGCACGACCGCTTCACGCCCCGCATCCGGGAGCTGCTGGCGCGGCGGGCCGAGGCCCTGGCCCAGGCCCATCGGGGCATCCTGCCCGGCCCGCCGCCGGCCGGCCCCGCCACCACGGGCGACTGGAAGGTGCCGCCGGTCCCCGCGGACCTCCTCAAGCCGGGCATCGAGATCTCGGGCCCCTGCTCGATCACGTCCATGTTCATCAACGCCCTGAACCCGGGTCCCGAAGGCGAGCGGGCGGAGGGCGACCTGGACGACGACGAGGACTCCGGCGGCCACCGCCTGATCGACACCGTGCGCGCCACCCACAACCGGGTGGCGGCGGTCCGGCGCGAGCTGTACTACGTCGACCGCGAGCGCGGCAAGGAGTACCGGCTGGCCGAGGGGGAGCTGCCGTTCTTCATGCACCGCGAGCGGGGCCTGCACCTCTTCGAGCCGGACCTGACCGTGGACGGCCAGGCCGTCAACGCCGCCATCCTGGGCACTGCGCTGACCCTCTACTACCCGGGGCAGGCCCAGGCCGAGCGCGGTCAGGGCATCTACTTCTACCTGCCGAAGCTGGAGTTCGCGCCGGAAGCCCGGCTCTACCGCGATCTGTTCGACCGGAGCCGGGAGCGGCTGCCCTGGCTGCGCGACGCGACCCTCCGGGCCATCGTGCTGGTGGAGGCCCTGCCCTGCGTGTACGAGATGGAGGCGATGCTCCACGAGCTGGGGCCGTACGCGGCGGGCCTGAATGCGGCCCGCTGGGACCTCAAGGCCAGCATCTTCGAGTACGTGATGACGGACCCGAAGTCGGTGTGGCCCGACCGCTTCGGGGTGGACATCAAGACGACGCCGTTCCTGGCCGACATCTTTCGCCGCCTGGTGGCGATCTGCCTCAAGCGCGGCGCGGTGCCGGTGGGCGGCATGGCCACCGCCCTGCCCAGCCCCGACCCCGAGGTCAACCGCGTCGCCGCCGAGGCCATCCGGGCCGACAAGGAGTGGGAGGCCCGCCAGGGGTTCGTCCGCGGCTGGGTCGCGCACATCTTCCACATGAAGGCGGCGGCCGGCCCGTTCAAGGAGCACTGGGCGCAGGGCTACCGGCCCGATCCCCGGCTGGCCGACCCCGACCGCTACCCGGTGCGCCTCGAGGTGCCGGAGGGCCACGTCACGCAGGAGGGGACGCGGCGGAACTGCCGGATGCTCATCGAGTACCTCGAGGGCTGGCTGAACGGCCGGGGCGCGAAGGGCATCGACAGCCTGGAGGGCAAGCCCGGCATCCACCCGGCGCTCATGGAGGATCTCGCCACCGGCCGCATGTCGGTGGCCCAGCTCGCCCAGCGCATCCGGCACCGGGCGCGGACCACGGACGGGCCGCCGCTCGTCCACGACCGGGCGCACGTCAAGCGCCTGCTGCGCGAGGAGCTGGAGGATATCCTGCGGCGGCGGCCGGCCGATCCGGCCATGCAGGAGCGCTACCGGAAGGCCGAGAAGATCGCGCTGCAGTGGATCAGGAACTACCTGGACCTCGACTTCCGGAGCCTGGGCTCCTACAGCCGCGCCGACCTCGACCGCATCGCCGCCGCCCCGGACGCCTTCTGATCCGAGGCCGAGCCCGCCGCCTACGGGAACCGGAAGCGGCTGATGTGCAGGTGGACGCCGCAGCTCGACTCCGGCTCGATGGTGATCTCGCCGCTGCCGCGCAGCAGCTTCACGCCCGCCCGGTGACAGGCCTCGGTCAGGGCGTCGAAGTCGCCGGCCACGAGGGAGAGGGCCACCATGCCCTCGCTGCCGCCTGCCTCCTCGGCCGGCACGATGAGCAGGGCGCTCTGGCCGACGGCGAGCATCGCCCGCGGGCCGCCGTTCAAGGCCTCACCGTCCAGCCCGAACAGCGAGCGGAACACCTCGACGGTGCGCTCGGGCTCCCGCGCCCCGATCACCAGTCGCTTGAGCTGCAGGGGCCCGTGGCGGCGGGCGCCGGATCCGCCCGCGGGGGTGGCCAGCTCGACCAGCACGCCGGCGCAGGCGCGGGGGTGCAGGAAGGCGATCCGTCCCGCCAGCCCCGGGCGGGGCTCCCGGTCGATCAGCGCGACGCCGCGCCGATCCAGCGCCCGCACCGC
>JBBIIW010000536.1:0-2340 GCA_037446305.1 Candidatus Rokuibacteriota bacterium | reverse complement strand
GCACCTGGAAGCCCCGGCCGAGCAGCCGCTGGCCGGCCGGCCGCCGCAGGGCCCAGCGGCTGACCAGCACCGTGGCCCCCTCGAGGTCCCGGCGCGCGCTGGCCCGCACGGCCCGGCCGTTGAGCGTCACGCCGGTCTCCCGCGATCCCAGGAACAGCTCCTCCCGGACCGGATTGTAGATGCCGCCGGCGACGGCCGCGCCGTCCTCCACCAGACCGATGGAGACGCACCACTCGCTGATGCCCTCGAGGAACTCCCGGGTGCCGTCGAGCGGGTCCACGATCCAGACCCGCCGGCACCCCAGCCGGCGCTCGTCGTCGGGCGTCTCCTCCGACAGCCAGCCCTCGTCGCCGCGCGGCAGGGCCCGCCGCAGCGCCTCGTCCGCCGCATCGTCGGCCTCGGTGACCGGGCTGCCGTGCCCCTTGTACCGGACGGCCACCGCCCGGCGCTGGAAGCGGAGCAGGATCTCGCCGGCCGCCAGGAGCGCCTGCCGGATGCGATCGAGATCCTCCTGGCGCGGCGCGGGGGCGGCGGTCGCATTCACCGGTCTCGATTGGTATTCTGCCCCCGCCCCGACCCCGAGGAAAGGAGCCGGCCCATGGACGCCGCCGCCGATCACCTGCGCCTGGAGACGGAGGACCGGGTGGCCTGGCTCACGTTCGACCGTCCCCAGGCGCGCAACGCGATGACCTTCGAGATGTACGAGGGCCTGCACGACCTCTGCGAGCGCCTGGACCGCGACCCGGGGGTGCGCGTCCTGGTGCTGCGCGGCGCCGGCGACCGGTCCTTCGTCAGCGGCACGGACATCCGGCAGTTCCTGGACTTCAGGACGCGGGAGGACGCCCTGAGCTACGAGGGGCGGATCACCCGCGTGCTGGCCCGGCTGCACGCGATGACGAAGCCGACCATCGCGATGGTCCAGGGCGACGCCGTCGGCGGCGGCCTCTTCATGGCGCTGGCCTGCGACCTCCGGATCGCCGCCGCGCACGCGCGCTTCGGCGCCCCGGTGGCCCGCACGCTGGGCAACTGCACGGCGCCCCTGGCCTTCACGCTGCTGGCCAGCACCATCGGCCCGGTGCGGGCCCGCAACCTGCTGCTGACCGCGCGCCTGCTGGAGGCGGCCGAGGCTCGCGACATCGGGCTCGTGGACGAGGTGTGGCCGGCCGAGGAGCTCGCGGAGCGCACGCGGGCCCTGGCCCGGCACCTCACGGGCCTGGCCCCGCTGACCCTGGCCGCCGTCAAGGAGGCCACGCGGCGGGTGACCGCTCCCGCCGCGCTGCGGGACGCCGAGGACATCATCCTGTCCTGCTACCTGAGCGAGGACTTCAAGGAAGGCGTGCGGGCCTTCCTGGAGAAGCGCCCGCCCCGGTGGCAGGGCCGGTGACAGAGGAGACGAGCATGGCCGAGGAGCGCTATCAGCAGGGGCTGGCGGTCAAGCGGGCGCTGTTCGGGGAGGGCAAGGAGTCGCCGGTGCCGCCCGGCCACCTGGCCGAGGACCTGCTCCGCCTCACCGACGAGCTGGTCTTCGGCGGCATCTACACGCGGCCGGGGCTGCCGCTCAAGATCCGGTCCATGATCACGGTGGCCGCGCTGTGCGTGCTGGGCAAGGACGACTACCTGCGCCGCCACCTGCAGGGCGCCCTCCACATCGGCGTGACGCCCGAGGAGATCAAGGAGATCCTGATGCAGATGGCCTTCTACGGCGGCGTGCCGTGCGCCCTCCGCGGCCTGCGGATCGCGCAGGAGGAGATCGCGGCGTGGCAGGGCGGGCCCGGGGCTCAACGGCGGGCGAGCAGCAGCGCGCCGAGGGCCAGCAGCGCCACCGCGCAGAGCCCGGGCAGGAGCGCCGGCCGGGAGGCGGCGAGCAGGCCGCTGAGGAAGGGCCCCAGGAAGATGCCGCCGTCGACCCCGACGCGGTAGACCGCCGTCCGCCAGCCGATCTGCTCGGGGGGCGTCTCGCGCCGCAGGAGCCCCAGCGGCAGCGTCCAGCCCGCCATCCCCACGCCGAACAGCGCGCAGCCCAGCACCAGCATGGCGAAGTCGCCGAAGGCGATGAGCGCGGCGCCGGCGCCGAACACGAGCAGGATCACGCCCAGCACCGGCGCGATGCCCCGGCGGTCGGAGAGGAAGCCGAAGGGCAGCAGGCAGAGGATGTCGGCCAGCTGGACGGTGATGAGGAGCCGGGCCACGCCCTGCCGGTCGAGTCCGAACTCCCGGCTGCCCCGCAGCGGGATGGCGAACTGCTCGAGCGTCGAGTAGGCGACGGCCACGGTGCCGCCGGCGGCGAAGGCCAGCAGCACGCCGGAGGTCAGCGGCGCCGGGGCGGTGCGCCCCCGGCGC
>JBBIIW010000535.1:0-2342 GCA_037446305.1 Candidatus Rokuibacteriota bacterium | reverse complement strand
GGGGCGCCCCTCGACTCCCCGCGCCGCGTATTTCATCCGCCGAGCGCGGCGTGGCGGCGCGCGCACTCGGCGCTGCAGAAGTACACGGCCTCGCCGGCGGCGCGCCGACTCACCGCCCGCGAGCGCACGACGTACGTCTGGCAGACGGGATCCTTCACCAGCTCGTCACGGCGGGCCGCCGCCGGCCCCGCCGGCGCGCGGCGGCGCAGCACCGGCAGGAGCAGGGCGAGCAGGACGAGGACGAAGGCGACGACGAGGGCGAGCCGCATCCGGCTCAGCGGTCGGGCCGGATGGACACCGCGCGCAGGAACTCCTTGTCCTGCGCCGTCAGCTCGAACGACGGGTTACCGCGACTGCGGGTGCCGGTGAAGAAGATGCCGGTGTCGGCGCCACGCTTCAGGATCTCCTGCACGGCGTCGCGGGCCGCCTCGGTGGCGGCCAGCGACACCTCGATGGCGCGCATGAGCTTCTTCATCAGGGCCTCGACGTGCGGCTCGCGCGGCATGGGAACCTTACGATAGAGCCGGTCACCGGCGAGTGTCAACGGCGGCGGCGCCACTCGGCTATACTCGACGGCGTGAACGGCGCGTGGACGCCGCTCGACTCCACCGCCCGCTACACGCGTGGCCGGCTGACGCTCCGGGAAGACCGCTGGCGGCTGCCGGACGGGCGCGAGGTCACCTACCCCGTGCTGGCCGTCGGCGTCACGGTGGCGACGCTCGCGTTCGTGGAGCCGGGTCGGGTGCTGCTGGTCGGGCAGTACCGCCACCTGCAGCGCGCGCTGTCGTGGGAGCTGCCCGGCGGCGGCGCGCGGGCCGGCGAGGATCCCGAGGCGGCGGCCCGGCGCGAGCTGCGGGAGGAGGGCGGCTACCGGGCCGGGCGCCTGGCCCTGCTCACTCGTTTCCACCCCTCGAACGCCTACCTGGACGAGGTCGCCTACGGCTACGCGGCGTGGGACCTGACGCCCGACCCGCTCCCCGCCGACGACGACGAGTTCCTGGAACGCCGCCTCGTGCCCCTGGCCGAGGCCATCCGCATGGCGGTCGAGGGGGAGATCACGGAGTCGGTCTCGAAGGTCACGCTGCTGCAGTGGGCGCTGCGTTCCCGCTGACGGCTGGCCGGCGTGGGGACGATCGTCGCCCTCGTGGGACCGCTGGCCCTGGCAGCCCTGGCGCTCGCCCTCGGCTCCCTGCCCACCGCCGGACCCGAGGCCCCGTCGGCCCCGGCGCCGGGCCGGACACACGGGCCGCTGCGCGTGCACCCGACCAACCCGCGGTACTTCGCCGACGCCCGGGGGCGCGCGGTCTACCTGACCGGCTCGCACACCTGGACCAGCCTGCAGGACCGCGGCGCGCCCGCCCCGCGCGCGTTCGACTACGAGGCGTACCTCCGCCTCCTCGAGACGCACGGTCACAACTTCATCCGCCTGTGAGCCTGGGAGCAGGCCCAGGGGGCGCCGTGGACGGAGGATCCCGTGCGCTTCGCCCCGCTGGCCTTCGCCCGGCCCGGCCCCGGCACGGCGCGGGACGGCCGGCCACGGTTCGACGTGGCCCGCTTCGAGCCCGAGTACTTCGCCCGGCTGCGGCGCCGGGTGACGGCGGCTCGCGACCGCGGCTTCTACGTCGCGGTCATGCTGTTCCAGGGCTGGAGCATCGACACCAAGGGCAAGCCCGGCAATCCCTGGCCGGGCCACCCCTTCCACCCCGACAACAACGTCAACGGGCTGAACGGCGACGTGGACGGCGACGGGGAGGGCCGCGAGGTCCACACGCTCGCCCGTCCCGCTATCACCGGGGCGCAGAAGGCCTACGTCCAAAAGGTCGTACGAGGCCCCGTACCGCTCCGACCCGCCGCCGGCCACGGGCGCCAGGATCGTGGTCAGCGATACCGACCACCTCTGGGGCGTGGGCGGCGACGGGACGTGGGTCTGGAAGAGCTTCACCCGCGGCCTCCACCCCATCTACATGGACCCGATGGACCAGGATCCCCGCCACCGGGCGCCGTCCGCGTCCGCGCGGCGCGCCATGGGCGACACCCGGCGCTGGGCGGCGCGCGTCGACCTGGCCGCCATGACGCCCCGTCCCGACCTGGCCGGGAGCCGCTTCTGCCTGGCCGCCCCCGGCGCCGAGTACCTGGTCTACGTGCCCACCACGCGCTCGGTCATCGTGGACCTGTCGGCGGTGGCCGGCGCCGTCGACGTCGAGTGGTTCAACCCCCGCACGGGCGAGACGGTGCCCGGCGGCCAGGCGCCGGGCGGCGCCGCGCGGTTCTTCACGGCGCCCTTCACCGGCGACAAGGTGCTCTACCTCCGCGCCCGGCCCGCCTCGTGAGCCGGCGGGACC
>JBBIIW010000534.1:0-2346 GCA_037446305.1 Candidatus Rokuibacteriota bacterium | reverse complement strand
GCGCGCCTGCGCGACCACCTGCTGCGGCGCGGCTTCCCGGCCGGCGTCGTCGCCCGCGTCGTCCGGGAGCGGGCCGGGGTCGCGCTCGAGTGAGCGCGCCGGCAATGCGCGCCGTCGGCGGTGTACAATGACCCATCCATGACCGGCGACCGCCTGCGCGAAGCCTTCCTCCGCTTCTTCGAGCGACACGGCCACACCCGGGTGCGGTCCTCGCCCCTGGTGCCGGCCGGTGACCCGACCCTGCTCTTCACCAATGCGGGCATGGTGCAGTTCAAGGGCGTGTTCCTGGGCGAGGAAGCACGCCCGTACCGGCGGGCCACCACCTGCCAGAAGTGCGTGAGGGCCGGCGGCAAGCACAACGACCTGGAGAACGTGGGGCGCACCGCCCGCCACCACACGTTCTTCGAGATGCTGGGCAACTTCTCCTTCGGCGACTACTTCAAGGCCGAGGCGATCGCCTTCGCCTGGGAGTTCCTGACCGGCGATCTCGGGCTCGACCGGGACCGGCTGTGGGCGACCGTCTACACGGACGACGACGAGGCCTTCGCGCTCTGGAAGAAGGTGGCCGGGCTCCAGGAGGAGCGGATCCTGCGCCTGGGCGAGGAGGACAACTTCTGGGCCATGGGCGACACCGGGCCCTGCGGCCCCTGCTCGGAGATCCACTTCCACCAGGGCCGCCACCTGCCCTGTGCCGAGGAGGCGGCCGGCCGCCGCTGTCTGGGCCCGGCCTGCGAGTGCGATCGCTGGCTGGAGATCTGGAACCTCGTCTTCATGCAGTTCAACCGCGATGCGGCGGGCACGCTGACGCCCCTGCCGCGGCCGTCGATCGACACCGGCATGGGGCTGGAGCGCATCGCGGCCGTGCTGCAGGGCAAGGCGTCGAACTTCGAGACCGACCTGCTGTGGCCGCTGGTCACGCAGGTGTCGGCGCTGGCCCGGATCCCGTACGGCAGCGACCCCGAGCACGACGTGTCCATGCGCGTCATCGCCGACCACGCCCGGGCCACCACCTTCCTGATCGCCGACGGGGTCACGCCGTCCAACGAGTGGCGGGGCTACGTGCTGCGCCGGATCATGCGGCGGGCCATGCGGCACGGGCGCCGGCTGGGGCTCGGGGAGCTCTTCCTGCACCGCACCGTGGCGTGGGTGACGGCGATCATGGGCGGCGCCTACCCGGAACTGGTCGGCGAGCAGGCCCGGGTGCAGGACCTCGTGCGCCAGGAGGAAGAGCGCTTCGCCGAGACCCTCGACGCGGGGATGCAGCGGATCGAGGAGTTCCTCCAGGAGCACGGCCGGGCCGGCCGAGGACGGGCCGTGGACGGCGGGTTCCTGTTCACGCTCTACGACACCTACGGCTTCCCGCGCGATCTGGCCGAGGAGATCCTGACGGACGCCGGCTGGCGCGTGACCGGCGAGACCGAGGCGGCCTGGGAGCGCGCCATGGAAGCGCAGCGCGAGCGGGCGCGGGCCAGCGCCACCTTCCGCGCCGGCGACGACGGCGCGGTCGGCTCCCTCTACCAGCGCCTGGCCACCGAGATCCCGGGGGTGGAGTTCGTCGGGTACGAGACGCTCACCGCCCCCGCCCGCATCCTGGCCATGGTCGACCTCCGCCCGGGCGCGCCGCGGCGGGTGCGGGAGGCCACCGAGGGCGACGAGATCGAGGTGATCGTGGACCGCACGCCGGCGTACGCCGAGTCCGGCGGCCAGGTCGGCGACACCGGCACCCTGGTGGGTCGCTCCGGCCGGGGCGAGATCCTCGACACCTACTACCGCGGCCCGAAGCTGATCGTGCACCGCGTGCGGGTGCGGAGCGGCGGCTTCCGGGAGGGGGAGGACGTCGCGATCAACGTCGAGTCGCCGCGCCGGCAGGGGCTGCGCCAGCACCATACCGGCACGCACCTGCTGCACGCCGCGCTCCGCCGGGTGCTCGGCACGCACGTGACCCAGGCCGGCTCGCTGGTGGCGCCCGACCACCTGCGCTTCGACTTCTCGCACGGCGCCGCGCTGAAGGACCGCGAGGTGGAGCAGATCGAGGAGCTGGTCAACGAGCAGGTCCAGGCCAACCTGCCCGTCAGCCGGGCGGAGATGGACCTGGACGAGGCGCTGCGGCAGGGCGCCCTGGCCCTGTTCGGCGAGAAGTACGGGCAGCGGGTGCGGGTGGTCAGGATCGGCGACTTCTCCATCGAGCTGTGCGGCGGCACGCACCTGGACCAGACCGGGCAGCTCGGCTTCTTCAAGCTGACCAGCGAGGGCGCCGTGGCGTCCGGGGTGCGCCGGGTGGAGGCGGTGGCCGGCCCGGCCGCGCGGGCGGCGGTGGCCCGCCAGGAGCGCGCGCTGCGGGAGGCG
>JBBIIW010000533.1:0-2351 GCA_037446305.1 Candidatus Rokuibacteriota bacterium | reverse complement strand
GTGGACGCCCTGCTGGCCTGGCGGGCGAGCGGCGCCGCGGTGGACGAGCACCTGGCCGACCAGCTGGTGCCGGTGCTGGCGCTGGCCCGCGGCCCGTCCACGTGGACCTGCCCCGCCCTCTCGTCGCACCTGCGCACGGTGGCGTGGGTCGTGGAGCAGTTCCTGCCCGTGCAGGTGGCGCTGCGCGAGGGGACGCCGGCCGCCGTCGAGATCAGGAGGACGACCGGCCATGCGGCGTGACCGGGCAGATGCGGCAACGCTCCCGGAGCCGGCGCGCCGGCGCCCGGTGATGGCGTGATCCCGGTCGGCGACGAGCTGCCCACGCTGCGCCCGCCGGTGGTGACGCTCACGCTCCTGGCCGCGATGTGGGCGGTGTGGATCGTCGTCCAGGGCGCCGGGCTCAGCGAGCTGGCGCTGGTGGCCTCCGTCTGCAACTGGGGGATGGTGCCGGGGGAGCTGACGGGGCTGGCGCCCCTGGGCTACGGCATCCCCATCAGCGCCAACGCCCTGTGCGTGATCGACGACTGGCCGAGCAACTACCTGACCCCGATCACCTCCATGTTCCTGCACGGCAGCTGGGGCCACATCTTCGGCAACTCCCTCTACTTCTGGATCTTCGGCAACAACGTCGAGGACTCCATGGGCCGGCGGCGGTTCCTCGTCTTCTACCTGCTGTGCGGGCTGGCCGCGGCCGCCGCGCACGTCATGGTCAGCCCCGCGTCCCCGGTGCCGACGGTGGGGGCCTCGGGCGCCATCTCCGGCGTCCTCGGCGCCTACCTGCTGCTCTACCCGCGGACCCGGGTGGCCATGCTCTTCTTTCCCTTCGTGTTCCGGGTGCCGGCCTGGCTCGTGCTGGTGTGGTGGTTCGTCGTCCAGGTCATCACCGGCCTGCCCCAGCTCATGACCGTGCGGCCGGAGGTCTCGGGAGGCGTGGCCGTCTGGGCCCACGTGGGCGGCTTCGTGGCCGGCGCGCTGCTGGTGTCCCTGTTCCGCGACCCGGCGCTGGTGGCGGCCCACAAGCGGCTGATGGCGGTGCGGCACACCGGCTTCTACCGCTGAGCCGGGCCGCGCTCCCGGGCGTCAGTCCGCCTCGCGCTCCGGGGTGCAGCAGAGCGTCCCCTCCTCGGGGGTCGCTTCCAGCACGGCGCCCGTGACCACGTTCGGCCGGTACGTGGTGCAGCCCTTCAACCCGCGCTCGAAGGCGTCCCGGTAGATGTCCTTGAACCGCTCGAACGGGAAGTCCGCCGGCACGTTGATGGTCTTCGAGATGGCGTTGTCGACGTAGGGCTGCAGCGCCGCCTGCATCTCCAGGTGGGCGGCCGGCGTGAGCTCCTGGGCGCTCACGAAGGTCGGCGGCCGCGGGGCGGCGCCGCGCAGCGCTCGCCAGCGCTCGAGCGCGTGGTCGGTCAGCTCGTACTCGCGCGGCCGGCCGTCCAGCTCGAGCACGCGGCGCCGGTAGTGGAAGGCGTACACCGGCTCGATGCCGCTGGAGACGTTGTTGGCCAGCAGGCTGATGGTGCCGGTCGGCGCGATCGCCGTGAGATGGCTGTTGCGGATGCCGTGCTGCGCGATGCCGTCCCGGATGTCGGCCGGTAGCGCGCGGATGAACTCGCCGGCCAGGTACGGCTCGCGCTCGAAGAACGGGAACGGTCCCTTCTCCCGCGCCAGCTCGATCGAGCAGCGATAGGCCGCGTGGCAGATCGTCTGCATCGCGCGGGCGGCCAGCTGGCGGGCCGGCGGCTCGTCGTAGCGCAGCCCCAGCATGATGAGCGTGTCGGCGAGCCCGGTGAGGCCGAGGCCGATCCGGCGCGTGCCGCGGGCCATCTCCGCCTGCTGCGGGAGCGGGAAGCGCGACACGTCGATGACGTTGTCCATCATGCGCACGGCCACCCGCGCCGTCTCGGCGATGCCGTCGAGGTCGAGCGAGGCGCGCTCGGTGAACGGCTCGCGCACGAACGGCACCAGGTTGATCGAGCCGAGATCGCAGGCGCCGTACGGCGGCAGCGGGACCTCCCCGCAGTTGTGCACGTAGAGGCCGTTGGCGTCGAACGCGTTGATGCCGGGGATCGCCGCGTCGAAGACGTCGGCCTCGCCGTCGGGGCGGACCGACTCGACGGTGGCGGTGAACCGCGGGGGGCGGGGCCGGCGCCGGCAGGCGCCCAGGGCGGCCCGCAGGCGCGCCCGGCGGGCGGCGTCCCGGAATCCCACCTGCCGGGCGAAGGCCTCGAGATGGCCGCCGGCGATGACGAGCTCGGGGCGGGCTCCGGCGGCGCCCCCGCGGAGCACGGCGCTCGCGATGCCGAGGCGCAGCAGCATCCGCTGCACGGCCTGGAGCAGCGCGAGATCGTTCC
>JBBIIW010000532.1:0-2362 GCA_037446305.1 Candidatus Rokuibacteriota bacterium | reverse complement strand
CGCGGGGGCGCGGGGCGCCGCGCCCGCCGGCGGGCGGGGGACCCTGCCGGTGACGGTTTGCGTCAGGCCGTGCCGATCTGTGTGGGCCGGGGGTGGGCGAGCGGCCCACCGAGCGGACCGATCCGCCTTGTCTGGCCTCTAGTTAACCGAGGCCCCGCCCGGGCCGGCCGTGGTATCCGCTTTGCTGCCCCGCCTTCGCGTGCCCGGACGCTGGACCCGCTGGATCGTCGCGCTCGCCGTCGTGACCGTGGGGCTCGCCTGGTACGTCACGTCCTCGGCCGCCGTGCGGACGAAGATCACCTGGCTGGCCAGCCAGCCGAACGTGCGGACCGCGTTCCAGGCCGAGGGGGGCAGCTCCGACGCGCTGGTCGTGCTGATCGCCTTCGCGGTGGCCGCGCCGATGCTCGCCGGGGTCGCGCTCATGCTCGTGTCCTTCGCCTCGCACCTCACGGCGGCGGCGCTCTACCAGGTGCGGCTCCCCGAGCGGCTGGCGGTGCCGGTGGTGCTCGCCGGCCTGGGCGTGCTCGCCTACGCGATGCGGGACGCCTGGTGGCCCTCCGCGCTCTACGTGCTGGGACTGGTCGCTCGCGCCTATCTCATCTTCTCGTCGGCGGTTCCCGTCCTCGGACATTGAAGGGGCTCTGGGCATGAGGGAAGACTGGCGGGTCGACGCGGCGGCGCTGCTCGTGATCGTCATCGTGGGCACGGTCGCCGCGCTGCAGGTCGTGAACGCGCTGCTGCCGTAGCGCGCGTTCAGCGAGGCTGGAGCGGCCGGCCCTCGCTGTCCGGCCGCCGCCCGGCCCGCAGCTGCAGCCACTCCGCGTACGGATCGGGCGCGGGGGGCCGTCGCCGCCGCGCCAGATGCCGCCCGAGGTAGCCCAGTCCGACGATCACGCCGCCCAGGGGAACGAGCAGGGCGGCAGCCACCAGCAACGACGTGCGGAGCACCCGGCGAGTCGGCGAGCCGTTCAGAGAGTTCATAGGTACACATCCGACAAGGCAAACGCGGGGCCACGCCCCCGTCCGGCCCGATCCCGCTGATTTCGCTCGACCGCCCTACGCGCCGCGACCGGAGAGAGACCGGGCACCTGCCCGTCTCTCCGCTGGGGCTGCCGGGAGAAACTCCCCGCCCCCTCGAGCCCCGGCCGCCTGTGCCAGGGCTGATGCCAGCGGAGGAGTCCGCGCACCAAGGCGGCACGGCCGCGCGACCTAAACGGGCTTGGGGCCGTGCGTCGCGCTCCGGCGCGCCTCTTGCTTTTCTCTGCCGCGCTTGCGGCCGCTGTCCATTCCGGCTCGCATCTGGAGGCATTGATGGGGTTCTCGCAGCCTCTGCGTTCTGGCAATCCCAGGCCCGCACCGGCGACGACCCGGCGGGCGTACGTGCGGGTGGGCGAGGGGGCGTTCTATTACCGGAGCCGGCCGCATCTTGCAGCAGGTGCCCGAGCCCGCGCGTTCCGGTCGCGCCCCGCGCCCCCGGACCTCCGGCTGGCCATGAGCGAGGCGGGGACTCCCGACTCCTCGGCAACGGAGGTCCTGGAAACCCTGCATCGCGCGTACGTCCGCCCGCCCGGCCTCACGATGTTCGTGGGGCTCGTGCTCGAGGGCGTCATGGTCGCCGGCATCGGTCTGGGCGGCAGCTGGCCGGCGGCCTTGCTGTTCGGCGCGCTGGGCGTGCTCGTCCTGTGGGTGGTGCATCGCGGCGAGCGCGACCATCAGAGCGTGCTGGTCGAGTACGAGCTGGAAGGCCACACCGCGCACGCCTACCGCAGCCTGATCCAGGCGTTCGAGCGGCTGTCGCGGAGCCGGGTATGGCACGTCCAGCCGCGCAGCCCGGCGGACGGCCGCCAGGAAGGTCGCCGGCCGGTGCGGAGGCGGCGCATCGCGCCACGCCTCGACCTGCCGCCCCGGGTGAAGTCGAACATCCGGGTCCCGGTCCTGCGGGCCGGCCGGCAGACCCTCTACTTCTTTCCGGATCGACTGCTCGTGTACGGGACGCGCATGGTGTGGCCGATCTTCTACAGCGACCTGCGGGTGGAGGCCAGCGAGGTCCGCGCCGTCGCCCGTGGACCCGTGCCCAGCGACACCCGGGTTGTCGTCCAGGGCCGGGGGGACGCGGCCATCGTCATGCACGGCGTGCTGACCCTGCGCAGCCACCTGGGGCTGACCGAGATCTTCCAGTGCTCGCGCCCGCAGGCCACCGCCGAGATCGCGGCGGCGCTGGCGGCGCTGCACGGGGCCGGCGCCGCCTCGGGCTAAATTAGCCCTCCGCCCGCGGCCGCCGTCCGGCCCCCGCGCGACGGCGGCCGGTCGCCGGCCGCGCCCTGCCGAGCGGCCGGGCTCAGGCCGCGGCGGCCGCCCGCAT
>JBBIIW010000531.1:0-2368 GCA_037446305.1 Candidatus Rokuibacteriota bacterium | reverse complement strand
CGAGCGCGGCCTGCTCGGTCTCGCGGCCGACGAAGCGGGCCAGGCCCCGGGCGCGAGCCGCGTCGAGCCGGGACCGGATGGGCCCCGGTCCCGTGATCTCGTGGACCTCGATCGGGTCGGGCAGGCCCCGGACGCGGGCGGGGCCGAGCGGCCGGGTCTCGACGAAGCCCTCGGCCAGGCGCGCGGTGTGCGCGGTGGCCAGGATCGTGCCCGGCAGCGCCATCTGCTCCATGCGCGCGGCCAGATGGGTGGTCTGGCCCACCGCCGAGTAGTCGAGGTGCAGGTCGCTGTCGATGGCGCGCACGACGACCTCGCCGGAGTTGAGGCCGACCCGGATCTGGATCGGCACACCCTCCGTCCGCTGGACCTCGCGCGCGTAGCCGGCCACGGCGGTTTGCATGGCCAGCGCCGCGTAGCAGGCCCGCACCGCGTGGTCCTCCTGGGCCAGCGGGGCGCCGAAGAGGGCCATGATGCCGTCGCCGAGGACCTGGTTGACGGTGCCCTCGTAGCGCCGCACCGCCTCCATCATGCGCTCCAGCACGGGGTCCAGCAGGCGGCGGGCGTCCTCGGGATCGCGGCCGGCCAGCAGCTCCAGCGACCCCTTCAGGTCGGCGAAGAGGACGGTGACCTGCTTGCGCTCGCCCTCGCGGGCGGCGGAGGCGAGCAGCGGCGGGTCGGGATCACGCGGGCGAGGGGCCAGCACCGCCCGCCCGCACCGCGGGCAAAACCGCGCGCCCGACGGCAGCTCGGCGCCGCAGCCGGCGCACGCCACGCGGCTAGCCCGCGGGCTTCCGGGCCCGGATGTTGACGCCCTCGGTCTCGAACCTGTCGGCCTTCCGCTGGCCGCGGGCGCCGGCGAAGGGCTGGCCCCGCCAGGTGATCGCCACGTCCACGAAGCCCGCCTGCTCGATCGTCCGGAGGTACTCTCCTTCCAGGAGAGCGCCTCCGATTCAGGCCGTCCAGATCGCGATGTCCTCCCGGGCGGCGGGCGGAACGTCCCGGTGCACGACGATGTCGGCGATCTGCAGCCGCCCCCCCGGCTTCAGCACGCGGAAGATCTCGCGGAACACCGCGCCCTTGTCGGGGGTGAGATTGATGACGCCGTTCGAGACGACGAGATCGGCCACGCCGTCCTCCACCGGCAGGGCCTCGGCCAGACCATGACGATACTCGACCTGGGTGAGGCCGGTGAGGGCGACGTTCTCGCGGCCGCGCTCCACCATGGCCTCGGTCATGTCCACGGCGATGACGCGGCCGGCCGGGCCCACGGCGCGGGCGGCCAGGAAGGTGTCCAGGCCGCTGCCCGCGCCCACGTCGACCACCGTCTCCCCGGGCGCCGGCCGCCCCATGGCGAGCGGGTGGCCGACGCCCGCGAAGGCGCCCGTCACGCGGTCCGGCAGCTCGGCCAGCTCGGCGGCGGGGTAGCCCAGCCGCTGCACGGCGTACTCGGGCCCGGTGTGAAAGTGGTAGCCCTTCTTCGGGTCGCGCGCCACCTCGCTGTACACCTTGCGGATCTCGTCGCGAAGGCGGACCGTGTCGAGGGGCATGGCGGGCCTCAGTAGCTCACGCAGGGCGTGCCGTCGCCCAGGAACTCGACGAGCTTGGCGCCGCCCACGATCCTGGCCCCGGGGACGAGCCGGGCCTCGTCGAGCCCGCGCTTCTTGAAGCAGGGCGAGCAGACGTAGATGGTCCCGCCGTTGGCCGCGAAGTCCCCCATCAGCTGCTTGAGCGGGGCGAAGCCCTCCTCGTGGATGTCGGCCGCATACCCGTCCACGGCCAGGCGCACCCCCTCGGTGGAGAGGAACACCAGCGTGTCCTTGCCGGAGCCGAGCGCCGCGTTGGCGACCACGAAGGCGACCGTGGCCTTGTCGGTGTTGTCCTTGGCGTGCGTGAGGCTGACGCAGAAGCGGGCGGCCATGTCAGTCCTCCTTCCGGGCGATGTAGAAGGTGCGCCCATCGCCCGCGAGGAGCCGGTGCCCGGTCATCCGGCACCAGGCGGGCAGGTCCTCGCGGGCCGCGGGGTCGCTGCAGACGAGCTTGAGGACCTCCCCGGCCCGGAGCCGCTCGATGGCGCCCCTGAGGGCCAGGATCAGCTCGCCGCAGCGCCGATCGCCCCCGTCCAGCACGGCCCGGGGCTCGGGCAGGCCCACGCTCAGCGCTTCCTGACGAAGTAGCGCGGGCCGTCGGCGCCCAGGTACTCGTGCCCGGTCAGGCGGCACCAGGCCGGCACGTCGTCGGCCGCGGCCGAGTCGGTCGAGCGGATCTCGAGCACCTGGCCGGCGGCGAGCGTCTCGATCGCCTTCCGCGCCTGCAGCGTGCCGCCCACTGCGCAGCCGGCCTCGCCCAGCTCCAGCATGGCGTCGGCGGC